>DOUV01000116.1 GCA_003520455.1 Chloroflexota bacterium
ACAGCCCTGTTCCCCTACGTAAGTTCTGTTGGTGAAGGAAAGCCACCGAGGACCTCGCGCACCTCCGGCGGTGGGGGCGCACGGCCGTGTACTTCTCCACCGCCGGGTACCCCCGAACGAGTTTCGAGCGACCCTGCCTCTTGACAGCCACGGGAAACCAGGATACAGTAGAAGTGGTCATGACCACATGACCAGTATCTATTTGATATGGTAAATCATGACCAATAGGATCACTCGCGTCGACCCGTTTAGCGCTGTCCCGAAGTACTATCAGCTCCACGATATCCTCCAGCAGAAAATCGAGGACGGTGTGTGGAGGCCCCACGAATCGCTGCCTTCCGAGCGTGAGCTCGAATCACTCTACAATGTGAGCCGCACAACCATCCGCGAGGCGCTGGGTATTCTGGAGAAAGAGGGATACATCTACCGCGAGCATGGTCGTGGGACCTTCGTCTCGCGGCCAAAGCTCCAGTACAGCCTCAACATGCTCAGCAGTTTCACGGACGACATGAAGCTGCGAGGGTTTGTCGCGGGGCAGCAACTTTTGCATCTGGAGTATGTCGAGCCGTCGAGCCGGGTCCGGCAGCAACTCCAGGTACAACCACGCGTCGACCACGTGTTGCGGATCGAGCGCCTTCGTCTCGCGAACGGGGAACCGATCGGAATCCACGACGCCTACCTTCCACTCTCGCGAGACCAGAGGATAACCGTGGAGGAGCTTGATGAGGTTGGCTCTCTCTATACTCTCCTCGAATCCAAGTTCAACCTCGCGGCCGCAGAGGCTGATGAGACGTTGGAAGCGACCGTCGCGAACCATCGCGAGGCAACCTTGCTGCAGGTCCCAGTGGGCAGTCCTCTTCTCCTCATCGAACGCACCACCTGGTCGCGCGAGCGCCGCCCGATGGAGTTGGTGAAGATGCTTCACCGGGCAGATCGCTACAAGTACTACGTCCGGCTGGTCCGCTAGCCCGCTTTCTCGGGCGCAACTCGAGCCAGTTGCTCTATCACGCCCCGCGTCGTGGGAGCGCGGGAGCAGACCGATCGGGTCCACTGCGGTCAAGGTAGCAGCGGTAAAGGCCCCCGTCCGGCCCCGTAGACGTCCCCGCTATGCTGTTCTCCTCGTTTGAGAACACCTTTGTCATTATCACGCATCCGGCTTCACCGGTCGTTCTGGACCGGCCAGGACCAGCTTTTACACTCAAGAAGGAACGATCAATGTCGAGCGTTACTGAGCAAGCCCGAGACAGGGTCCTCGATACGATCGAGCAGACGCGACGGGAATTGATCACCTTTCTAGGCGAATACGTTCGCTTTCAATCTGTCAATCCTGAGATGGTCCCGGAGGGAACCTCGACGGAACTTCGTCAATGCCAGGAGTGGCTCCGGGACCGGCTGCACTCGTGGGGGATCTTCGACGAGGTTCGCTGCCTTGTCGAAGATCCAGAGCAGCCGAACGTCGTGGCGCGACGGCGCGGGCAGGGCAACGGCCCGGCCCTGCTCTTCAACGGCCACAGTGATGTCGTGCCCGTGACGCCCGACCAGGAGGCGGCCTGGTCGGTTGGGAGTCCGTGGGGTGGGGCTGTTATTGATGGCAAGCTTTGGGGACGCGGCGCGAGCGACATGAAGGGCGGAAACGCGGCGTTCCTGTGGGCGATCAAGGCCTTGGCCGCGGCGGGTGTACGGCTCCGCGGGGACCTGTTGGCCACGGTAGTCTCCGGCGAGGAGACCGGGCATCACACAATCGGCGTTGATCTGCTCGCCGCGGAAGGCTATGTTGCCCCGTTCGGGATTTTGACCGAGCCAACCGATCTTCAGGTCTGCCCGGCGACTGTCGGCGAGTTCTACTTCCTGATCCGCGTGCAGGGTCGTTCCGCCAGCCTGGCCAGTCGCCACCTGGCGGTCTACCCGGCGCCATACGGGGTCCCGGTTGCCGGCGTAAATGCGATCGAGAAGATGCTCAAGATCCAGCGTGCGCTCGTCGATCTCGATCGTGAGTGGGGCGTCTGGCAACGTCACCCGCTCATGGTCCCCGGGAACATGAATATCAACTTCTCACGCATTCACGGCGGAGATATCTATTCCGCGATTGCCGACGGTTGCGAGTTGACCGGTAGCGTCCTGTTCAACCCATCTCTGAGCTTCGAGCAGGTTCTCGCCGAGTTCCGCCGGGCCATCGACGGGGCCGTCCAGTCAGACTATTGGTTGCGCGAGCACCCTCCAACTATCACGGTGCCGTACATTCTGGATCAGAAAGAACCCATCAACCTCTCACCCGGTCACCCCGGTTGCAAGGCACTCATTGACGCCTACGAAGAGGTGATGCAAACATCGCCGACGTTGATATGCACCACCGGAACCAGTGATGGGAACTATCTCGCGGCGCGCGGACAGGCGATCGTGACCTTCGGTCCCGGTGCCTCCAATGCGGGTGTCCACGGCTCAAACGAGCACGTGGATGTCGACCGGCTCGTAGACGCCACCAAGGTCATTGCCCTCACGGCTATGGAATGGTGCGAGATCGCCGCGCTTGACTGATTGATCAGGAGGGAGTTATGGCGACAGGCGACACCATGCCGGCCGTCCTGCTGGTGGGCGAGTCCTGGCTCAGTTACAGCGTCCACATCAAGGGCTTCAACAACTTTCCGACTGCCTACTATGAAGAGGGACTGGCACCGCTAGCAAACGCGTTGAACGGATTCGCGCGCTTGACCCACCTTCCCAGCCACCTCGCCGCGACGGCGTTTCCCTTCGTATTGGACGCGTTGCAGCAGTACGACGTGATCCTGTTCAGTGACGTCGGATCCGACACCCTCTTGCTGCACCCGGACACCTTCCTACGGTCGCAGGTGCGCGCCAACCGTCTGCGACTGCTTCAACAGTACGTCCACCAGGGCGCGGGCTTCGCGATGCTCGGCGGTTACATGTCGTTTGGGGGGTACGAGGGCAAAGCCCACTATCACGGCGGTCCCGTCGAGGAACTGCTGCCGGTCGAAATCTCACCCTTCGACGACCGGGTGGAAACACCGGAGGGCATCCGCCCCGAGCCGGTCGATGCCACCCACCCGATTCTGGCGGGGGTCGAAGGCCTCTGGCCGCGGCTGCTGGGCTACAACCGCCTCACGGCGAAGGCTGATGCTCAGACTCTCCTGCGCCACGGCCGAGACCCGTTCCTCGTCGTGGGTTATTACGGGCGCGGGCGCACTGCCGCCTATGCCTCCGACGTTTCCCCCCATTGGGGGTCGGAGGAGTTCATCAATTGGACGCATTACACCCGGTTCTGGCGGCAACTGGTTGGGTGGCTCGCGCAAATCGAGAGCTGACCCGCCACATGAATAGCCTCGAAAGGAGAGGAAAGATGAAAGTCTGGAATTGGTCGCGGCTCTTGATCGTTATCGCCCTGCTTGTGCTCATCGCGGGGTGCGCGGGGGGAGAGGCACAGCCGACTGGGGCTCCGGCTGCTACCGAACCGCCTGCCGCGGCGCAACCGACCGCTGCGCCCACCGAAGCAACCCAACCGACCGCGGCGCAACCGACTGCAGCGCCAACTGAAGCCGCCCAGCCGGCGGCCGAAGGGGAGGTTGACGTCGCGCAGGCGCTCAAGGCCACGAGCGGCAAGAAGTTCTCTGGAGTGACTGTCGTGGTCGTCGGCGTCTCGGGCGACCAGGGTGAGTTCATCAAGAAGGCGGCCAAGGGTTGGGAGGACGCGACCGGTGGTACGGTCGAGCTCAACCTGATTCCCTTCGGCGAACTGCAGGACAAAGTGCTGGCCGCGCTTTCGGCAGGTGCCTTCATCGGCGATGTGCTGAATGTGCCCGCCTACATGGATGGCGACCTGATGGGAGGTGGCTACATCGAGCCGGTTCCCGACGAGGTCAAGCAGCGGCTCGAGTGGGACGACATTATGCCGCTCTATCAAGAGCAGACCAACTGGGGCGGCGTGACCTACGGCTACCCGTGGGACGGCGACATCCATTCGATGTACTACCGCAAGGACCTGATAGGCGATCCCCAGAACCAGGAGAAGTTCAAGGCCAAGTATGGCTACGATCTGCACGCGCCAGCGACGTGGGAGGAGTATCACGACGTCGCCGAGTTTTTCACTGGCGACTGGGGTGACGGGAAGCAGCACTACGGCTCCGTCGAGCTGTTCATGCGCAAGAACCAGGGCTTCCACGGCTACGTCTCGAGGGCGACCTGCTACGCGAAGATGCCGGACGACAAAGCCTTCTTCTTCGATCCCGACACGATGGATGCGCGGATCAACAACCCCGGCTTCGTCCAGGCCCTGCAGGACGCGGTGGACATCCTGCCATACTCGCCGCCCGACATGCTCAACTATGGCTTCATCGAAAACGCCCAAGCGTTTGTCGGCGGGCTGGTGGCGCTGGATATCCAGTGGGCTGATATCGGCACTATGGCCCTCGATCCCTCGATGTCGACCATCAAAGGCAAGGTTGGCTTTTCGATGTCGCCCGGTTGTACGAAGACCTGGGACAGCCGCGCTGGAAACTGGGTCGACTTCCCGGATGTGAACTACGCGCCCTACGCCGCCTTCGGTGGCTGGCAGAACCTCGTGCCGAAGAACGCCAAGAACAAAGAGGCGGCGATTGACCTGGCAGCGTACCTGGCCTCCCCGCCGATTATGAAATTGGCCTCGCTGACCGGTGGCTCAGGTGTGAACCCGGCCCGGTACTCGACCATCAAGGATATCGACGCCTGGGTCAAGGCCGGCTTCCCAGGCGCGGAGGACGCCAAGGCCTACCTGGACATGATCCAGAAGGTTCAGGAGTATCCCAACACGGTCTTTCAGTTGCGGCTTCCGGGCTACGTCCAGTACCAGGATGCTCTGGAACTGGCGGTCTCCAAGGCGCTGTCCAGGCAGGCCTCGCCGCAGGAAGCGCTCGACGAGGCGGCCCGCGAGTGGGATGGCATCACAGACCGCCTGGGTCGTGATAATCAGAAGAAGCTCTACCGCCAGTCGATTGGGCTGACGGATTGAGCGTCGATCCCCCGCCGCGCTCGCGCGGGCCGAGCCGGCTTTTCCATTGAGGGGGCCGGCTCGGACGGGGCCGAACGGGCTACCGAGTCCAAGGAGCAGGTTGAGAGAACGATGAATGTTACCAAGAGTTCGGCGAGGCAACCGATTGGGATGGAGGCGAGCCTTTGGGAGAGGATGACATCGGACGCCGCGGCGCGGCGGTTGTTCATCCTTCCAGCGACTATCGTCATCCTGGCCCTATCGATCTTTCCGCTCATCTTCTCTCTCGCGATAACGTTCACGAATCTGCGGCTGCTTGCCTCGGGCGGCACCCGCTTTATCGGGTTAGCGAACTGGGCTCGCCTCTTCACCGATACGAATTTTCACACTGTCCTGCGCAACACGATCGTCTTCGTGCTCGGGAGCGTCAGCATCGAATATCTGCTCGGACTGGGGCTGGCCCTCTTGCTAAATCAGCGGATCCGTCTGTTACGATTTTTCCGTATCAGTCTGCTCTTGCCGATGATGATGAGCCCGATTGCAATCAGTTTCATCATCGGTAAGATGCTGTTCAGCGAGACCTTCGGACCGATCAACGACATTCTCTTCCGGCTCGGCCTCCCCCAACTGCGCTGGTCGCTCGACCCGTTGAAATCCATGCTGGTCCTGATCAGCATTGATGCCTGGCAGTGGACACCGTTCTTCATCCTTGTGCTTCTGGCGGGGTTGCAGGCGATCCCGCCCGAGCTCAACGAGGCCGCGCGGGTGGATGGGGCCTCAGCCTGGCAAGTGTTCCGCCGGATCACGTTCCCGCTCTTGATGCCGCTCAGCGCGACGGCGATCCTCATCCGCTCGCTGGAAGCCTTCAAGGTCATCGACATCGTCCGAGTCGTCACGGGTGGCGGCCCTGGGAACGCGACCGAGACAGCGACACTCTTTGCGTACGATCTGGGGATCAAAGGAGGAGACATTGCTTACGCGTCGACGGTGGCATACGCCTTCATGATCATGGTGATCATCTTTTCGCTCGCCTTTCTCGCCGCTGCCCGCCGCGCGATGCCGACCAGGGAGTCCTGAGATGACGAATGCCCGTCGCTTCCGTTTCAAGCCCCATGTGGTTCTGACCTACGTGCTGCTCATCTTATGGTCCGTGGTCGTCTACTTCCCGATCTACTGGACCGTCATCACGTCGTTCAAGCTCCCGGTCGCGATCGCGGAGAAGGTTACCTATCTTCCCTGGGTCGACTTCGAGCCCAGCCTGCACGCCTGGCGCGCGATTCTGTCGCGGAACGAAACAACCGTGATCCGCCATTTCGCCAACGGTACCGTGGTCTCGCTCGCCGCTTCAGCAGTCGCGGTCTTGTTGGGGGCCATGGCCGGCTATGGCCTCGTTCGCTTCCAGTACCGCTTCGGCTCGTGGCGCAACTCGGAGATTGCCTTTTGGTTTATCTCTCAACGTATCATGCCGCCTGTCGCCGTGGTCCTGGCCTTTCTGATCATGTACCGCGTCCTGGGGCTGCTGGACACACGCCTCGGCCTGACGATTGCCTACATCAGCTTTAACCTGCCGCTGGCAATCTGGATCTTGCGCGATTACCTTGCCGAGGTCCCCGTTGAACTGGAAGATGCCGCCCGTATCGACGGGGCGTCGCGGCTGCGCGCCTTCTGGAGCATCGTCCTTCCGCTGGCGGCGCCTGGTCTTGTGGCCACCTTCATTCTCAATTTCATCTTCACCTGGAACGAGTATCTCTTCGCCCTCATCCTGACCTTCCAGGAAGCCGGGACCGTGCCGCTCTTGTTGGCATCACAGGTGACCGGCACCGGCGTCCAATGGTGGCGCATGGCCGTCCTGGCGATCCTGAGCATTATCCCGAGCATCACCGCCGCGGTGATCCTCGAGCGCTATATCGTTGCGGGTCTCTTCACGGGGGGCGTTAAATAGGCTATTGGCGGGGCAATTCTGGCATGAACGACTCTCAGCAGCCCGTCGGCTTCGTTGCGCTCTGGCACAACAAGCCATCCGAGTACTACGCGCCGCCCGACGAGGAGCGCGAGACCGGGGCTCGTATCGAACAGGCTTTTGCCAACGGCCGCGCCCGCGGGATTCGGATGTTCGGGCGCTATGACTGCCGCTGGTCGAGCGCCGAGCAGTATTTCACCTTCTGGCTCTGCCCGAACCTGGAGGCGCTCGAGGCCACGATAGATGACCTCGAGCGGGCGGGCGACTTCAAGTTCGCCGATTCCGAGCATATCATCGGCATTCGTATGGATGACCCGGGGATGATCGACGAGGCCGTGCTGGCAACGGTGGAGACGGAGCCGCACGTGGGCTTCTTCGCCATCTGGCGGCGCAAAGACTCCTACTACCGGGCCAACCCCGAGACCTGGACCACGCTCGATCGTGCGGTCCACGATGTCTTCGATATCGCCCGCGCGCGAGGGGTGCGGATGCTCGGCCGGTACGACTGCCGCTGGTCGACCGACTGGGAGTATTTCACGTTCTGGCTCGTGCCCGACCTGGAGAGGCTTGAGGGGATCATCGACAAGCTTGAGCGCGCCGGCGATTTTTTCTTCGCGGACTCGCGCCACGTGATCGGCATCCTGGACCCCCATTTCCGCTTTGCAACCCACCGTCAGATCAGCGACAAGAAGGGGCAGCAGCACGATGAGTAAGGCGACAGCGCAGCCGCTGGGCTGGGTCAAGTTCTGGAAGCCGACGGATGACTGGTACTATCTGGAGCCGGCCTCCCGGCAGGCGTACCTGGATTCGTACGGACGATGCGTCGCCCGGGCGACCGAGCGCGGCGCGCGCCTGTTGGGGACCTACAAGTGCCGCGGGCAGTCGCGGTGGGCGCGGTTCGAGGTCTGGGAGTTTCCCGACGTGCAGGTGATCATCGACTTCACCAACGACCTTGAGGAGGTCGGGCACTATCAGTACTTCGCTGAGGAAAACACGGTCGGGCGTCGATATGAGCGGACAGGCAACGCCGAGACTTGGGTCATCTAGACTGCACGGGAGGGAGTATGTCTCAGCAGCACGCCGTGACGGCCGAAGAATTGACCGTCGAGGGTTTCGCACCCTACGGCCAGGCGGTTTTGGTTCCCGAAATTCCGGCGCCCAAGACCGGTGAGGACTGGGATTGTTGGTTCGGCCTGGGAAGCTTGAGCGAGAGCCGGGCCGCGGTCGGCATCGTGCTCACGCGCCCCACGAACAGGTTGATCACGACCATGGAGCGCGAGCCGACAACAGAATTTCTTCTCCCCATCAGCGGCCTTGTGATCCAGGCCGTGGCCGTGCCCGGCGACCTGACGGACCACGGCCAGCAACCCGATGCCTCGACTGTACGCGCCTTCATCATCCGGCCGGGGCAGGCCATCATCATGGCGCCCGGCACCTGGCACTGGGCCGCGCTGCCGCTCGACCGCGAGACACTCTACTACTTTGTGACGGAGCCCCATCCGCTCGAGCCTGGGCGCGAGGCAAGTCCGTGGGTTCCCTTCAAGAACGGCGACACCGTGCGGGTAGTGATCCCGAGGTAGGTTATAATAATGGAAGTGATCGGCGTCGGTGACGCGGACGTCGACATCTACCTGGATGTCGATCACATTCCCGGGCGCGACGAGAAGCTGCTCGCGCGTCGTGTGGACCTCTGCCCGGGTGGGATGGTCGCGAACTTCCTCGTCGCGCTGTGCCGGCTAGGCACGACGTGCGGCTTCCATGGGCCGGTCGGCGACGATGAATTCGGCCGTCGGGTTCTCGACAGCCTCGCGGCCAACGGCGTCGACATCAGCGGTGCGGTCGTCAAGCCTGGGGGGCAGACCTATTTTTGTACAGTGATGCTCGATGAGAGCGGTGAGAAGTCGTTGGTGGTCGCGCCGACCGACTGCCTCTTCCCCCAGCCTGAGGACGTCGACGCCGAGGTGATCGCCCAAGCATGCCACCTCCACACGACCGCAGCAGTCATCCCGACGGCCTCCAAGGCGGTCCGGATCGCCAAGCAACACGGGCTGACGGTCTCACTGGATCTCGAAGCCAGCAATGCTCGGCATCCGGACATGCCTGCGCTGCTCGCCGATGTGGACGTCCTCTTTGTCAACCAGGGGGCCCTCCGGCTCCTCAACAATTCGGGCTCGCCTCAGGAGGTCGCCGAACGCCTCCTCGAGTACGGGCCCTCGGTCGTCTGCGTGACGATGGGTGCTGCCGGGGCGCTGGTCGCCAGCGCGGACGGGTCGCTGCAGGTTGCGGTCTTCCCGGTCACCGTCGTGGATTCGACTGGCGCCGGTGATTGCTTCGCAGCCGGCTGCGTTCACGGCTTTCTCAAAGGGTGGCCACTCTCCGCTACAGCAACCTTTGCCAGCGCTGTCGGCGCGATCAGCGTCACCCAGCGCGGCGGCCATACCGGCACCCCGACCGCGGACGAGGTCCGCGCCTTTCTGGCGTCGCGAGGCTATGACCTCGCCCAGTGGCTTCAGTCATAGCTGGGGCGCGCCGATGGATGGAGGAGACTCTTGTCAGATGACACTTCGTCAGACCAACGCTGCCCCTCCGCCCCTCCCAGAGTCCGCCCGGCCTCTGCTGGACCGACTCTTCAGCGGAGAGTTCCTCGGGGCGAGCCGCAACATGCGCCAGATCAACGATCTCTTCTGCGCCATGGCGGATGCCTGGGAAGGTTCCGCCGAGGATCTGATCAAGACATTGCTGGCGACGGGCGACTTTCTGGCCGTGACCCGCGGCCGCAATACCCCGGCGATCGGGAACGCGATCCGCCTGGTCCTGAACGGTCTGGATGAGATAGCATCGTCGCGCGTCGCCGATGTGCGCGATTTCATCCATGCCCGTCGCGAGGCGTACAACGCCCGCTCGCTCCGCAATGTCGCTCGCATTGCCGAGTACGGGGCCAGCGTCCTCTTGGGTTGTGAGACGGTGCTGGCGTACGACTACAGCAGATTAGTGACGGTGCGTTGGTGATTCCTTTCCGCTCGCACTCGCGAAAGACGCCCCACACAACGGACTACCTCACCAGCCTGCTCGCGATTGCGACGATCATCGAGTCGTTGGGGGGCAGCCCGATCCCGGCACTCGACAGTTTGCCAGCGATGTTTGCTGGCGCGCTGAATGGATTGGAACAACCATGCCAGGAGCTTGGCGCAGCCTTGGCCTCGCAGGAGCGGTTCTACTTCTTCGGCGCGGGACCCCACTTTGCCACCGCGCAGTATGGGGCGGCGAAGTTTTGGGAGGCGGGCGGCCTCCGGGCCTTCCCCTTCGAGCTGGAGGAGGTGGCCCACGGGCCGCACATGGTTCTCGATCCCGGCGATCCGGTCTTTCTGGTCGCGCCCGCGGGCTCAAGCCTCGACCGGGCCGTGGCCATAGCGAGTGGCCTCCGGCAGATCGGGGTCACGTGCGTTGCCATCTCGGATGCGCCTGAATCGTTCTCGGGAATTCGAACACTCACGACGCCCTCGATCGCAGAGGAATGGTCGCCGTTTCTGACCTGCCTGCCCCTACAATGGCTCTGCTGGGCCGTGGCGACCGCGAAGGGCTATGATGTGGTGCGCAAGAATGGCCGGCGCGAGAACGCAGAGATGTACGAAGCGGTACATCGACAGTGGGTACGGGCTTGAAAGGGGCGGGGAGCGTAATAGAGCCGGCGGCAGGGGCGGAGAAAGCCGCCACGCGCGAAGAAGTCTGGTCGGAATTGCGCCATGTTGCGCGACCCGACTCTCGCTTTCATTCACCCGCGCTGATCTTTCCATCCAGCAGCCTGGCGGCGACCTCTACCTCCGGCTCCAAAGCGACGATGGGGGTGGCGACGGCCGGATCGGGGCACGGCAGCCCGAAGCGGTTGAGCCAGACCGCCCGAATCCCGGCGGCGTGGGCCCCCAGGATGTCAGCCTGCCAGGAATCGCCGACCATCACCGCGGCCTCGCGGTCGCAGCCGAGTCGCCGGAGGGCCGCTTCAAAGATGGCTGGATCGGGTTTGGCGACGCCGATCTCCTCGGAGGTTATCAGGACGTCGATCAGTGGCGCGAGGCCGCAGACCGCGAGCTTATCTTGCTGTTCCGCGGTCACGTGGTTCGTGACGACCCCGATTCGAACGAAGGAGCGCAGGTGCTGGAGGAGGGGAACCGCGCCGGGGACCGGCCGGCTCGCCGCGTGATACGCATCGCGGTAGGCTATCGCGGCGTCTCTGATCGCCTCCTCCGAGACCCGCTCGCCGGCCCGTGTCAAGAACTCCCGCAAGCGTGCCACGCGGGCTTCGTCAAGCGTGAGGAGACCCTGGAGGACTCGCGAATGGAACTCTTCGACCAGGTCGCTGTAGATGGCTTCGAGCGCCCGGAGTGGCCTGTGGTGCAAGCCCCGGTAGCGGCGTTGAACTGCAGCCAGGCCTGCTCGGGCGCTGTGGGTATGATCAACAAGGGTATCGTCCAGATCGAACAGTACGGCCTTTACCGTTGCACGTGGGTGGCGCATGGTAGCTTGTGCTCATTCCTCAGAGCAAATCCCGATTCCTCTGTATGGTTCATCCTCGCCCAGATTTCGTTGGCACTTTCGGGATCGTCGCGGGGCGTAAAGCGCCGGTGGCGGACCGCCCGGTGCCGTCGAGGCGTCCCGCCAGGACGTCTCGACGGCGCTGGAACTCCGTATGAGTGACACAATCGGTAGCCGGGAGTGGCAGGCGACGGCGGTTGTCGTCTGGGACTCACCGCGGGCCACGAGGACAGTGTCAACCAGGCTTTGACCCATCCCTCTCGAAACCAGATTGTACTGCGCTCCTTCCGAACAGACCAAAACTGTGGACCTCCGGGACCGCTCACAAGCCGGGCGATCGAGGGGCGACGCACGTTCATCGCGGTCTGAGGGGCTGTGGAAGGCCGTGCGACCCGGCCTCGTGCGCCTGCCCGACGTCCACAGATGCGTCGTAGGTGGACAATTCTACTCGCGCGGCTGGTTGACACTCGCGTTTCAGGCTGATATACTCCGCTCCGAAGCGGTGCACACGTGTGCAATTTCGACTTGGAGCCAGCAATGCCGGTCTCGATCAAGGACATCGCTCGGGCTGCGGGGGTCTCGCATTCTACCGTCTCTCGCGCCCTGCGCGGGCACCCGGCCATCAGCGAGGCGACACGCTCTCGCGTGTCGCAGCTGGCAGCTGAGATGGGCTACAGCCCCAGCGCGGTGGCGCGTGGGCTTCGTACCAGCCGCACCCGCGTCATTGGGCTGGTAGTCACCCATCTGACAGATCCGTTCCTGACCGAGGTCGTGCAGGGGATCGAGGCTTTGGCACTTGATGCCGGCTACAGCCTCTTTCTGGCGACCTCCAACGTGGACCCCGACCGGGAGGTGGCCGTGGTCAAGGCCTTCCGGGAGCAGCGCGTGGACGGAATCCTGGTGAGTTCGTCGCGTGTTGGTGAGCGGTACCTGCCACTCCTCGCGGAGAGCCAGGTCCCCATCGTCTTGATCAATAACCAGCACGATGGCACCTTTGCCTTCAGCGTTACCAACGACGACCGCTACGGGGCGGAGGTCGTGACGCGCCACCTGATCGAGTCAGGCCACGAGCGAATTGCCTATCTCGGCAATCATCGGGGCGGCCAGACGGATGTAGATCGGCTGGCGGGCTACCGGGCGGCCCTCCATGCTGCGGGGCTGACGCCCGATCCTGCGCTCGTCGTGCACGGTCCAAATGGCCGTGCGCCGGGCGGCGAGGCCGGTGTTCAAGCACTCTTCCCACTCGATCCTCATCCCACAGGCCTGGTCTGCTACAATGACATGATGGCACTGGGGGCGCTGCATAGGCTCAAGCAGGCCGGCGTACGCATCCCCGAGGATCTTTCGATCACCGGCTACGATGGGATCAGCCTGGTCGCCTATGCCGACCCACCCCTGACCACTTTTGCCCAGCCGACCTTTGAACTCGGCCGGCGTGCGATGCAGATGCTGCTCAGCCTCATGGCCGGGCAGGATGGGGAGCACATTTTGCTCCGCGGCGAGTTGATTGTCCGCCAAAGCACGGCGCCTCGCAGTTGAAGGTTGGAAGGTTGCAGGTTGCAGGTTGCGGCTCTGGAGCCGTAACCTGCAATCTGTTAATCCGCAACCGGAGTAAGGATTGCGACATGCGTTACGACGAATCTAATCTTCTGATTCGTGGCACCGACCGGCCTACCGGCCGGCTCAATGGGGTCACGCCGGCCGAGGCTGGGTGGGCGCTCATCAACTTCGAGGTCCGTCGTTTGGGCCGGGGTGAGCGCTGGTCGTTCGACACCGGCGAGCAGGAGCTGGCCCTGGTGCTGCTCGGCGGCCGCGCGAACGTGCGTTCGAACCGCGGTGAGTGGGGCCCGATCGGTGAGCGCACATCACCCTTCGACGGTTTACCCTGGTCGCTCTATCTGTCGCGGCGGAGCCAGCTTGAAGTTGAGGCGCTGACCGATTCGCTCGACTTCGCGGTGGCCTGGGTGCCGAGCGACGAAGATCACCCCTCGCGGTTGATTCGACCCGCGGACGTCAAGGTGGAAATCCGCGGGGGCGATAATGTCACGCGCCAGATCAATGACATGATTCCAGCGGGCTTTGACTGCCAGCGCCTGGTGGTGGTCGAGGTCTACACCCCGAGTGGCAACTGGTCGAGCTACCCGCCCCATAAGCACGACGTGCACAAGACCGATGCCGCCGGGAACCTGGTGGAAGCCGATCTTGATGAGGTCTACTACTACCGGATTGATCCGCCCGAGGGCTTCGCCTTCCAGCGAATTTATACCGCTCCGGAGTCGCCGCTGCAGCGCGCCGGCCAACCCATCGATGCCGTGCTTACGGCGCGCGATAACGACCTCGTACTCGTACCCGAGGGCTACCACCCCGTCGTCAGCGCTCCGGGCTACACGACCTACTACCTCAACGTGCTCGCCGGCAGCGCCCAGTCGCTGGCCAACACGGACGACCCACGCTATGCCTGGGTGAAAGAGAGCTACCAGGCACGCGATCGACGGGTACCAATCTACAGTCTGAAACGGGATTCCTGATGCCTGGGGCTCACCTTGCGCGTTGGGCATGACGGGTAGAGTTGATAAGGCGGGAGTCCCCGTGAGGCTTACTCTATGGACGGAATGCAGTACGATACCTTCCACATGGGTCGCTCGGGCCTTGACCTCTACTCCAACGACGTGGGGGCGCCGTTCGTCGAGATTAAGAGCTTCGCTGCCTACGTCGGCGGTTCACCTACCAACATCAGCGTTGGTGCCCGGCGGCTGGGGCTGACGCCGGTGTTGCTCACCGCTGTAGGCGAGGACCCGGTCGGTGATTTCATCCTCCATTTTTTGCGCAACGAGGGTGTGGTCACCGACTTTATTCCTCGGAAACCGGGCTACCGAACCTCCGCCGTTGTGCTCGGTATTGAACCGCCGGACAAGTTCCCGCTGGTCTTCTACCGGGAGAATTGTGCCGATGTCCAGTTGAGCATCGATGATGTCCTCGCTGCCCCGGTCACCAAGAGTCGCGTCTTTCAGTTTGCCGGCACCAATCTGAGCAAGGAGCCGAGCCGTAGCGCGACCCTGTTCGCTGCCGAGCTCGCCCGCCAGGCTGGGATCGAGGTTGCGCTGGATATTGATTTCCGCCCCGACCAGTGGCATGACCCACGTGCCTTCGGTGTAGCCATCCGCTCGGCGCTTCAGCTGGTCGACATCGTGCTCGGAACGCAGGATGAGATCAACGCGGCACTGCTCAGCGACCCCCGCCAGATCAGCCTCATCCACTCTCAACTCTCCAACACCCGTGTCAGCGGGGACGTCGAGACCGCGATCCAGGCGCTCCTCTCCCTGGGGCCAAAGGCTCTGGTTGAGAAGCGCGGTGAACAGGGGGCACGGGTCCACCTGGCTGGTGGCACCAAAATCGACGCGCCCGGTTTTCCGGTGAAGGTCTACAATATTCTGGGGGCCGGCGATGCCTTCGCGGCCGGTTTTCTCTACGGTCACGTTCGTGGGTGGGACTGGTACAAGTCGGCCCGGATGGGCAACGCCTGCGGTGCGATCGTCGTGACCAAGCATGGATGTGCCAACTTCATGCCGACCTTATCGGAGGTCGAGGCGTTTGTGGCGGGCTACGGTGGGTTCGGGGAGATCGCAGATTGAGATTCTGTTCGTCGTTCTCAATCGCTACTCTCCAGTCGCTCGGAGGAGATCGAGGATGACCTTCACCATTCGCCTGGCCAACGCCCCTGTGTCGTGGGGCATTCAGGAGGGTACCGGCTGGGGGCGGGGCGAGGCCTGGGCGATGGTTTTGGACGAGATCGCCCAGGCCGGCTACGCCGGTACGGAACTGGGCGACTATGGTTTTCTCCCGACCGACCCGGCGCGGCTGCGCGAGGCGCTGGCCGCGCGCCACCTCGAGATGCTCGGCAGCTTCCTGGAGGCCAACCTCCACACACGCTCGGCC
>DOUV01000109.1 GCA_003520455.1 Chloroflexota bacterium
CCGCTCGCGCGGCTGGCGCCCGGGCGTCACGCCCGTATTGGATAAAGTGCCTTTCCAAGTGCTGGCACTGGGCGGTGACGACATCAGCCTTTTTGCCTGGGCGCCGGTGGCGACCTCTTTCGCAGCCGAATTCACCCGTCTTACCGACCTGGAGTTTGCGGCGACCAGCCACTCGCGCCTCCGGCCCGATGCGCACCTGACCTTCTCCCTCGGGCTGCTGGTCACCGATGAAAAAACGCCAGTGGTGAAATCGGTTGATTTCACCGAACGCGACTTACTCGGATGGGCCAAACAGGTAGCTAAAGGCAATCGGCTCAACCACGGCACGATTGCGATGCTCTACGCTCAATCGGCTGAGGGCATTCCCGCCAGTTTGGAGGCCTACCGCCGGGAAACCTATTTACTGGGTGCCGAGGCCAGCTTTCAACTCTGTACCACTCTGCGCCCCTATTCGGCCGAGGAACTCCAGCAGTTACTGACGGTCGCCACCTGGGTAATCGAGCGCGGTCACCTCAGCCGATTGCAGCGGCTCGTCGGCGCCTTCTACGGCACGCGGCAGGGGGCAGCCGCGGGATTGTTACACTACGCCTACCAGCGGGGCCGCTCTGCAGGCCGGGGTTGGATTGAGGCATTGGAACATCAATTGGGTGCCACCGACACCAACCGCTCACCGACGCCCCGGGCGCTCCTGGTGAACTATCCACCAGGGCGGCCGGCGCGGACACCCTTTGGAGTCGAGTGGCAACCCGCGACTTATGAGAAGCAGCCAACCATCTGGTTCTCGCCACTGTGGGACCTGATGGAACTAGCCAAGCTGATGAGCTAGAAAGAGTACGATGCCACCGATACGCATCACCTTGCAAGCCAAACTGGCCGCGGGGTTGCACATCTTAGGACCAGGGCGCACCGTAGCCCTGGTTGACCGCGCCATCGAGGTTGATGCCCAAGGCTTTCCGCTGATTCCGGCCTCGTCCATCCGCGGGCGGGTACGGGCTCATCTCGAGCGATTGTTGCGCGCCTGGGGTCAACCTGTCTGCACGCCGCCGGCCCCGGAACGAATGTGCCCGCACGCGTGGAATCAAGATGAGGGGCCGCCCGCCGGCTACTGCCAGGCGTGCCGCATCTTTGGGAGCCCCTGGTACCCGGCCGCCATCATTAACACCGACCTGCGTTTGGTCGATAGTCAACGCACAGCGGGCCCAGACTTTTTGCGGACCGAACGGATGTCGCTCGGCATCAGCCGGCGGCTGGGGACAGCCCAGGGAGAGCGTCTCTTCTCAACCGAGGCGACGGTGCGTGACCTGGATGCCAGACCACTTTGTTTTGAAGGCCTTATCTCAGGGCGGCTTACTCCCATCGAGGCCGGCTGGCTCCTGGCGGCGCTCCAATTGGTCACGCACGCGGGGGGCAACAAAGCGCGAGGCTTGGGCGAGCTGTGTGTGAGCGCCACTGAGGTCACGTGGTGGCAAGACGGCCAGTGGGTTGCCACAGACGGCCGCCCCATGATCGAGGAGGTCTTGAGCGATGCCTAAGCTTGAGATTTTCCTGGAATCCCTGAGTCCGCTCCTCGTGGGCACTGGCCTGGCGATTGGGAACGTCCAGAGTGGCCGAAAATACATCCCTGGCAGCGCCTGGCGGGGCGCCGTCGCAAGCCTGATCCTCAGTGGCTTGCGACAACGCAAGCATAGCGGCCGGCCGGTGGCGGTGACCGAGCCCGATCCACTCTTTCGCCAGGCCTTTCTCGGTCAAGATGCCGCCCGTTTTGGCTTTTTATACCCTGTATCCAGGGATGCTGCCGACTTGGCCGGGACAACCACCCTGCCGATCCCGTTGACGGCTCGCACTTGCAAGCACGCGAAGGGCTTCGAAGGGCACGGCGTCTACGACGGTTTGCTAAACCGGTTGCGGGAAGCCGCAGAGGGGATCCACCCCTACAGTCGCGAAGCTGGACAGTGCCCCCGATGCCGCCAGCGGATGGATCGTATGCGCGGCTTTGCCGCGCGGGTGTATCCGGCCGAATCATACATCACCACCAAGGTTGGCAGAAGGAGCTACGTGCGCGTCGGCCTTAACCGCTACACTGAGACCGCCCAAGACCAGGTGCTCTACGTCCTCGACGCCGTGGTGCCCGACCGTGAGAAGGATGGCCGTGAGAAGCCGCTCACCTTTGTCGGTGCCTGGCACGGTAATGACCAACAACTCCAGACGCTACGCTTCCTGCTGGATAATCATCTGCTGCCACACACCAAAGGAGGGTATGAGCTGTCGATCGGCACGGCCCGCGCGCGTGGGATGGGCCAGGTCTGTCTTCATCTGGGAAATCCACTCGCATCCTCGCACCTGGAGGAACGGCTGAGACGGTTCCAACCCCAGGCCGGTGGCGGGCCACTGGATGCGGACCACCTCTACGCAGCATTAACCTTACGCTCGCCGCTACTACTGCTGGACGAGTTCGGTCTACTAGTCGCCCAGGTCACCGCGGCGGCTCTGGAAGCCTACTGCCCTAATGTGCCGCCAGAGTTGGAAGTCCTTTCTGAGTACAGCGTCGTAGAACAAGAGAGTGGGACCGGCTGGGCCGCCGCTTGGGGCCTTCCCAAACCGGTAATGCCGGCGCTGGCTGCCGGCAGCGTTCTGGTAGTGCGCGCACCTGGCCGCCGACGAGATGAACTGCTGGATTTTCTGACCTCCCTGGAGGCTGAGGGTCTGGGCGAGCGCCGCGCCGAAGGGTGGGGCGAGGTCTTGGTTTGCGACCCATTTCACGTCATCCACGACGAAGGACGTTAGGGGAAGGAGCTGCATGACGATGGTCACGAACGAACGGCAGATTCTGTCTGATCTCCAGGATGCCATGGTGCGACGCGCCGAGCAACTCGTCCTGGACCTGAACTTAAGCACAGGGGAGGGGGTACTGAAGGGCAAAACCCAAGCCTCCAAGGCGCTTGAGGTGGCCCAAACGGCTGGCTCGCTCCCCGTTTTTGTCAACTGGCTGCGTTACCAGGCCGGGCGCGAACGATCGGCCGATTTCTGGACCAAGCAGGCCGGCAAACACTCGCTAGCCAGGGCACTGGCCGAAGACTTGGGCTGGTTGCAAAAGGAAGTAGGCGCCCGATTACCGGGTACCGACCGGAAGCAACAGAGCGATGCAACGATGCGCGCGGCCACACGTTTCCTGGGCTACTTCCGGCGAGCCTTGATCGGTGCCGATTACCTGGACAAGATCCAGCTTCCGGAGGCAAAGTAACTATGGCCACCTGGGAAACTTTCGAGAGCCGCTTGCTCATCACCGCCCGAGTGGAAGCCGTCACGGCCTTGCGGATTGGCGCCGGCGGTGAGGAGGGCGCGCAGCCGTCCTCATCCGACCTTCCCATTCTGGTTGGCCAGGGTGACCGCCCCTATGTCCCCGGCTCGTCGTTACGTGGCGTCGTGCGGAGTCAGGTCGAGCGCATCATCCGGACGCTTGAGGCCGAGCCCTCCAGAGGCCGGGGCAGTTGCAATCCGGTGGTGGAAGCGGAGTGGTGTGTCCGCGCTCAAGAGATGGATGAATGGCGTAACCAGGCGCGCCAGCTTGCCCGCGACGGCGAAAATGCCGATGCCTGGATATCCGGCCAAATCTGGAATGGCTCCTGCCGAATCTGCCGCACCTTCGGGAACACCTGGCTGGCCTCGCGTGTACGCATAGCCGATTTGCCCCTCGTGGAAGGCATCAGCAGTACGATCGAGCGCCGAGACGGGGTCTCGATCCACCGTGAGAAAGAGACCGTCCAGAATAAGTACGACTTCGAAACTGTCCCCGCCGGCACCGCCTTCGCCTTGCACGTCATGGCCGAGAACCTGAGCCCGGCCGAGCGGGGACTGCTCTGGTTGGGCCTTCGGGAACTCGGCGAGGGCAACGTACTATTGGGGGGCTTCAAGGGTCGCGGATTGGGCCAGGTGCGCCTAGCCGACCTGCGCATTCAGGGGATCGAACCCGGCGACCGGATGGGTCTGCGTCGCTACATCCTCCACGGCACATTCACCGATATTGACGCTGCCGAGGCGGATCGCTGGCTGCAGGCCCTATGGGATGATTTGGAGGTAAACTGATGCACGCGCGACTTTAGATAGTGTCCCTCAATTGCCTTGATGGGGTTGGTCAGCAACTGAGATATGCGGCATCCTCGATTGAGCTAATCACGCTCGACGGAGAGGCCGCAAATGAAGTGGGAAACGCTTTATTGTCCCAATCGTCTCTGTGGTTACTATGGAATCCCCTTCTACGAAGGGCAGATGGTGAAAAATGGTTCGAGT
>DOUV01000918.1 GCA_003520455.1 Chloroflexota bacterium
AGCCCGCCCTCGTCGCCGAGGTCCGGCGGCAACTGCGCCGGCGGCGCTGGAGCGCCAGCGCCTTCAATGATCTGGGCGTCTGCGGCTTCCGCTTCTACGCCCGCCGCCTGCTCCAGGTTCAGGCCCCCGAGGACCCCGAAGCGGGACCCGACGCTCGCCAGATCGGCTCGATCCAGCACGAGCTCCTGGAGCACACCTACCGGCGACTCGCCGCGCATGGCCTGGCGGTTACCCCGGCAACCCTCCCCGACGTGCTGCTGATCTTCGAGCAGGCGGCCGCGCCGCTGCTGGAAAGCGCCCCACAACGGCACCGCTTCCACGCCACAGCCCTCTGGCCCTACCAGCAGATCGAGATCCGCAAGCGCCTGGAGCGCTTTCTCGGGTGGGAGGCTGAGCAGAACGCCCGGCGCGAAGTTGCCCCGCAGCCCTATCGCGTCGAGGTACCCTTCGGGCTCCAGGGCACCTCCCCGCTCCACCTGCCCGCCCCGTGGGGCCGGCTCGAGGTCATCGGGCTGATTGACCGGATCGACCGGCTGCCCGGCGGGGTGGTGATCACCGACTACAAAAGCGGTGGCCGCGAAATCCCGGTGGATGAGATGCTGGCCGCCCGCAATGTGCAGATGGCTATCTACGTTCGAGCCGCCGAAAAGCTCTTCGCCGCCGATGGGTTACCCGTGCGTGAGGCCCGCTTCGTGCACTTGCGCGGCCCCAAAACCAGCGGCGAACTCGACGAGGCGACCACCGCGATCCGGGACCTCGTCGATCAGGCCGAAGCGGCCTTGACAGGCAAGCTCGCCGCCGCCTGGGACGGCAACTTCGCAGTGCGTCTCGAGCGCTTCGAGGGCGGCAGGTGCGCGCAGCACTGCGAGTATGCCGCCTTGTGCCGCGCTCAGCGTGCCAGCGACAAAGCACATGGTGAACGCTAAATGCATCCTCCCCATTCCTTCCCTTCAGGGGCGGGTGCCACGGAGGTATGCGCCCCCCCCGACTCCGACGTCGCCAACCGGATCTTTCTCATCGCGGGAGGATGTCAGAGTGGCTCATTCCGTTCGGCCCGTCGCCAAACGCTCGAGGAGGGAATAATAGAGCGCTTCGTAACGCCGAAGCATCGTGCTCAGGTCATGCCGTTGGACGATCGCCAGGCTGGCTGCACCCATCGCGGCCCAACAGTCCCGCCGGTCGACCAGTTCGGCCATCCGCCGGGCGGCATCCTCGATATTCCCGGCCTGGAACAGGTATCCGTTGACATCGTGTTCCACCAACTCCGGCAACGCCCGAGCGTCCGACGCCAGGAGGGGCCGGCCGGTGGCCATGGCCTCCAGCGTGGCAATACTTTCCAACTCGGCCTCACTGGGCATCGTAAAAATGTCTGCACTGTTGAGGAGAGCCGGCAAATCCTCACTGGGCACATACCCGGTGAATACCACGCGCCGCCCCAGTTTCAACTGTGACGCGAAGGCCAGCAGCCCCGCCAGGTCCCGCCCCCGACCTGCAATTGCCAGTTGCACGTCATCGCGCTGCAGGCGATAAAGCGCCTGGAGAAGAACGTCCAACCGTTTTTCGCGCGCAATGCGGCCCACGTAGAGCAAGATCGTGCGTTGGGGGTCCAGACCGTACCGCAAGCAGATCTCGGTCCGGTTCACGTGGGGGTCCGGGCGAAAACGGTCCACATCCACACCGCACGAGATCGCGCGTACCGGCACCTGGAGAGCGTGTCGGCGCAGAATGGTGGCTGCCGTCTCGGTCGGGGCCGTGGCCAGATCCAGGCGGTTAAAGACATCCAGCACCATCTTCCAGAGGAGACGATCGAGCAAGGCCCGACCTTGCTCGAAACGTGAGACGATCGGCACATACGGCGTAATGTTTTCTGGGAGGAAGTGGTTGGTGCCGATCAGCGGAATGCCGCGTTTGAGCGCCGCACGGAGAACACCCCGACTCAAGGGGTAGTGATCCTGAATGTGGACAATCTCCGGCCGAACCGTGTCAAGCAGAGGGCCGGCCTCGGCACCAGCTCGAGGTGGCACAAAGACATCACCGTAGAGAGGGGTGAGGGGGAGCGCTGTGATCGCCTGGAGACACACATTGTTCTGCGATGTGGCGTAGGCGCGGCCGCGATCCGAAGGGACGATCACCGTTACTTGATGGCCGGCCCGCGCCAGGCCTTCCGCGAGATGGACGGTGAACCTCCCCTGGCCGTTGAGCGTGGGATCGTAGGTATGTCCTGCAATAACGATGCGCATGTTGAACGGCTTCTCACCGCAATAGTTCTATCTCCGGGTGCGTCGCCCTTTGAGAATCGAGCGGTTCGGCCTGAATTCCAGGCTCAATCTGGCTCGCCCTCGGTCTTGAGTCCCTTTTCCGTCTGCTTTTCACCCGTTTGAGGACGACTCTCGGCGCCAAATGATCTCACCTTCCGCAAGAAGAAGAACCCAATCAGTAACGGCAGCCAGAAGTTAAGCCCTCGGAAGGCCAGGGAGATTACGACCGCTTTTGTCTTGGGTATCCCTGCCGCCGTGAACACGAGCGTCATAATGGCCTCTACGGCCCCGGCACCCTGGAAGACCGAGACAACGAAAAATACAATGCCCATGCCGAAAGCTGCCAGGAGGATTCCTATCGCCACGGTTTGCTGAAAGGCCAGAAAGAGCATGTACAGACCGGCGAGGTTCACGATATGCAGAAACATCGCCGCGGCGAGGGCCAGGCCGAGCTGGTTCGGATGCTCGGCAATTGCCGCGGTCGCATCGCAGAGCTGGTCGGCGTTTTGAGCGGCCCAATCGTCAGACAGAAGGTTCGGATGGTTGAACCAACTGCCCACCTGGCTGATTCTGCGGTGCAGCCAGCCGAGCAGGCGGCGCAGTTGCTGCGGTCGCCACCGAGCTAGCAAGAGTGCGCCGATGAGGATTCCAATAAACAGGAAAAAGATCGTGACCCCGGCAATGTGATAGATCCGAAGTTCGTGTTGGATGGCCAAAAAGACCACTCCAGCGAGAACGAACGGGATCAACGTACTCAGATCAGCCACCAACACCAACACCATGCCCACGGCCGTCCGTGCGCCCGATTGACCCTGCTGAACGGCATCATCGACAAACAAAGCCGCGCCACCCGCTCCACCCGTTGGCGCGACCGCATTTACAAAGAGCGAGGCGAACAACACCGGCAGCAATCTGATCGCATCGCTTTCGACTTCCACCGTGCGAAAGCCGAACTGGTACAACTTTGCGTAGAGACCAAAGTAGAGAACGTGCAGCAGGATCGCTGCCAGGATCCACTGCCATCGGCCTTGTAGGAGCGTGCTCGCCAGACCTTTGAGGTCGGTAAAACGACTGGTGACCAACGCCACAAAGCCAATCAGCACCAACAATAACAGCACGCGGCGACCACGGAGGCCAGGTTTGGAGTCACTCACTCGATCAAGACTCTTGCGGCGCCGCCTGACCGCGGTGGCTGTGAAGATCGACCGTGGCAGGCGCCCCTTCGCGCTCAACATGACTTTCGGTCAGATCAGAAGGCCGCTCTTTTCTGTACCTGCGAATCAGCGCTTCTCGGGAGATCCAGAATCGATAGCGTTTCAGGTTCCGGGGGCTCTTGCCTTTCAGGCTGCCCCGGTTGAAGACCCAGATCAGGACCAGCGTGTAGATGTTCTCCCAAAACTCAGTGAAGCGCTGCCAGGGTCCACCCCCAAGATCGCGGTCCGCCAGATGGAACCCCCAGTGCTCCACGACGTGAGCCATCTGCACCCGTCCATCCCGGCTCTCGAAAGCCATCTCGCCTCGAAAGGCCTGGATCCCCTGGAACTGAGGAGCACTTTCGACATAAGCAGCCAGTTCGCCCAACGAGCGGCGCATCCGTCGCTGGATGGTGCGGCCCCAGGCCAGGTCCGGCCCCGTCGTGGGCACCGGCGGGATACGCTCGTTCCAGAGGTGCAACTCGCCGACTCGCTCCCCACGGCAGACAGGGGTGCCGTCGGAGAGGGTCAGGTCACGGTCGCTCTTGCCAATCGCCAGCCGGAAGAGGCAATCTTCGTCGTGGCTGAACTCGTAGATGTGGTAGTACCGCCGCAGCAGGGCATCCACTCCTCGTACCGTCCTCGCCAACACCACTGGGTATCCCTCCTCTCGGACCTGCCGCCCACCGGATGGGAGCGGCTCCAACCGGCCGTCGGACCGCAGGCGAAACCGCTCGCCGCGCCAGACGACGTGCCGGCCCGCCGCGCCGGCGCACCAAACCAGGGCACTCAGCATATCCCGCACGGGGAGCCAGAACAGCCAGCGTCGCACCACCTGGTTCGCGGTGTCCCCGGTGATCGACCAGGCGACCAGCCAGCGCAGAAGCACAGAGATTGCCAGGGACAGGCTGGCCAGGGGAGCGAAGCCGGTCAGCAGGCCCAGGATGACAGCGAGCGGCGTGCTGAAGGTGAGCAGCATGCCTGGAAATTCGAAGGGGCGGCTCACGCGGGTGCACTGCGCCCAACGCACCTCCCGATCCCACTGCTCTCGAAAGGTCGTCGCACCGAGAACACAGGTCACAACGTAGTTCGACAGGTGCACCCGGCGCCCCAGGCGGGCCATGCGCGCACCCAGTTGGTAATCGTCCGCGAGATACTCGGCCACGGCAGCGAAGCCGCCGAGCCTGGCCAGGTCGCGGCGCCGCACCGCGATCGTGGCACCCAAGGCAAAACGCATGCTGAGGACCTTGCGGGCCACCAGTACCGAAGGGAGGAACGTGACGCCCATATACAGCGCCTCGAGTTTGGCAGTGAGCGTCACGGGGCGCTCGCCTCGGTAGGGACAGGTGACCAGCCCGACGCCCTCGTCGGCGAGTGGAGCGACGACCCGGCGCAGGTAATCGCGTGTCACCCGCATGTCGCTGTCGCTGACCACCAATACCTCGTGGCGGGCTTTGGCCGTCAGCGAGTGCAGGAGGCTCGCCTTGCGATTCACTTGAGTGGCCGGCGATACACTCAACCGAATGCTTCGGTGGGGGAAGTCGCGTTGGAGGCGTTCCACAACTGCGATGACCGGGTCATCGGGGTCGGAGACGCCGAAGAGCAGCTCGAAGTCGGGATAATCCTGCTGACAGAAGCTGGCAAAGTTCTGGTACGCCTGAACGTCCAGCCCTTTGACCGGCTTGAGGATCGAGACCGGCGGCGTGAAATCTTGATCCGGCTCGGGAGCGGCCGTGAAGAACGTATGGACCAGCCACCAGGCGACCAACCAGTAAATCCAACTGACGGCGATCAGCGTGAAGAGGAACTGGATCAACATCGGTCTTGCCTCAGGCCTGTTTCAGAGTACGATAGGTTGCCAACCGCAGGCCTCGTTCCTGGAGAACCTGTCGCACGGTTGGACTGAGGAGGGTCGCCAGATCACCTGGGTTGGGACCGAGCGCTCCGTCCTCAGGGCCGGTCGCCGGGTGGAAGTAGAGCTCCGCCGAGGGCACGTTCAGACGGCGCAGCACCGTCACGACGTAGTCTTCCCGCATCTGCCCGCTCTGCATCAGGCCGTACACCCGCTGAGCGACGGTCAGAGGGTGGCCTTGCAGACGACGGTGACACCACCGGGAGAGCAATCCAAAGATGACGGCCCACGCCGCTTTCGTCGCCGCTCGTCGCCGGTCGCAGCGTAGACTCAGCCAGATATCATCGCGAGGCAGACGGAGACCACAAGCCCCGTATTGCTCTGCGAGGGGCAACAAGAGGCCGAACACCGTTGGGTGCATGTGCATGTGGAGGTGGCTGTCCACGTGAGAGAGAGGCAGACCCGTGGCAGCAAAGCGGTCAAACTGGGCTGCCAGTTCCCGGGCAAGTTCCTGCTTCGCTCTGTTCATGAGGAAGTAGCGCAGGCCGGTTCGCACCGGGTCCCGGGGGAACCACCCCCGGCCATCCACCAGATGCGGGATCTCGTTGGGAGGCAATACCGCGCGGCCGGCCACGACGACCACGTGCAGCCCGACTGCCAGGGTCGGTGTCTCCCTGGCGAGAGCCACAGCCGCCTCCACTGCGTCCCCGGCAACCATGAGGCTGGCACTGGTCAGGACGCCCTCGCGGTGGGACTGCATCACGGCCGCGTTGATGGCAGCCGAGCGTCCGAAGTCGTCGGCATTCAGGATCACTTGCATTTCGAGTCCGATGAGTCCCAGGCCTGCGATTCGCGGCGCGACCGGGATGGCCTGCGCGCGATCGGGTTCCCGGCACACAAGCATTGAGAGATTGAGATTCTCGGGGTCGTGTTTGGTCCGCGAATTGGCCTGCACTCTCCAAGAGAGGCAGCAGTATGACACTGGATTGGCGCACACCAACATGATGGCGAGCAATCACAAGGACAGGCCTCTCCCGGCGGTTACAGCATAAAGCTTGCCGTCGACATCACCGGTCAATAGGATCGCAGTCTGCGAAAGCCAGATTGATCCCTGCGCGTGCTCCGGCCGGGTTCACATTCGTTTCATCGAAAGCCGGAAAGCGCCCACAAAAATCTTAATGCTGGCCGGGGCCCGGACACAAGCAAAGTGTCAAGATTTGGAACGCGAGCGAAGCACCCATGCCAACCCCAACGTCTGAGCAACAGATCGCTATCCACGATCACGATCACGACCTCGTCGTCACGGCCGGCGCGGGGAGCGGCAAGACCTTCGTGCTGGTCGAGCGCTACCTGCACCTGCTGGAGGTCCACCCCGAGTGGACCCTCGACCAGGTCGTGGCGATCACCTTCACGGAGAAGGCGGCCCGCGAGATGCGCAACCGCGTGCGGGCCGAGATCGAGCGCCGCGCGGCAGCCAAAGGCGGGACGGCGACCG
>DOUV01000299.1 GCA_003520455.1 Chloroflexota bacterium
GCCTTCTCGGCCTTCGCGATTCAGCCTAGCGAGTATCTTGAGGAGACCGGCGGCGCGCCGCTGGATAAGCCCATCGGCACCGGTCCCTATATGTTGGAGCGCTGGGACCGCGGGGACAGCATCACCTACAAGCGCTTCGATGACTACTGGGGCGACAAAGCCAAGACCGAAACCCTCGTCTTTCGCTGGAGTGCCGAGGCCGCCCAGCGCCTGCTCGAGCTGCAGTCCGGCACCGTGGACGGGATCGATAACCCGGCCCCGGATGACTTCGAGACCATCCAGAACGATTCCAACCTTCAACTGAAGCAGCGGCCGGCGCTGAACATCTTCTACCTGGGGATGAACAATACGTCCAAGCCGTTCGACGACGAGAAGGTTCGCCAGGCGATTGCCATGGGCATCGATCGCGAGCGCATCGTCAAGAACTTTTACCCGGCCGGCTCAGAGGTCGCGACGCACTTTACCCCATGCTCGATCCCGAATGCCTGCGTCGGCGAGTCGTGGTACGAGTTTAATCCGGAGAAGGCGAAGCAGTTGCTCGCCGATGCCGGCTATCCGGATGGCTTTGCGACCGAGATCGCCTACCGCGACGTGGTGCGTTCGTACCTGCCGGAGCCTGGACTGGTGGCGCAGGATATTCAGGCCCAGCTGAAAGAGAACCTCAACATCGACGCCAAGATCAATATGATGGAGTCGGGCGCCTTTATCGCGGCGGCTGATGCCGGCGAGCTGAAGGGGCTCCACATGCTCGGGTGGGGCGCCGACTATCCCGACATGACGAACTTCCTCGACTTCCACTTTGGCGCGGGCGCCTCGAAGCAGTTTGGCGATAAGTTCCCCGACATCGTCGAGGCGCTGAAGAAGGGAGCCGCGCTGGCCGACGATGAGGCTCGCAAGCCCTTCTACGAGCACGCGAACACCCTCATCAAGCAACATGTCACGATGGTGCCCATCGCACACGGCGGTTCCGCCGTGGCCTACAAGGCTGATGTGAAGGGTACCCACGCCAGCCCGCTCGGCAACGAGAACTTCTCCGTCATGGAGCCAGGCGATCGCGACACCTTCGTTTGGATGCAGAACGCCGAGCCGATCAGCCTCTTCTGTGCCGACGAGACCGACGGCGAGTCGCTCCGCGCCTGCGAGCAGGTGACCGAGTCGCTGCTCGCCTACGAGATTGGCGGGACCGCCGTGATCCCGTCGCTGGCGACCTCCTGTGATCCCAACGACGATCTCACGGTCTGGACTTGCCATCTGCGCGAGGGTGTCAAGTTCCACGACGGGTCGGATCTGGACGCGAACGACATCGTGACCTCCTGGGCGCTCCAGTGGGACGCGAAAAACCCGCTGCACAAGGGCAACACGGGAGCCTTCACGTACTTCTCGGCTTTGTGGGGCGGTTTGCTCAACGCCGAGCAGTAGTCCTTCTCGCTTTGCCTGACTGCGAGCGTGGGTAGAATAACACGGGGTGGCCGACGGTCCCACCAGGTGGTCCGCCACCCCGTGTTGTCTCTGACAAATGGCAGGGAATGACGAGGAGGGCAGGGGAGAGGCTGTTCCCCCGCTTCTTTCTCTTTCCCGCGTAACGCCTCAGCCGCTCGGCCTGGATGGCCACATCCAGGCCAATGAGGGGCCACCTCAGCCGACGGATCGCCAGATCCGCCGGGAGTGGCGGAAGAGGGTACTTTCCCGCGTGGTATTCTTTCCAGCTGTTGGCGAACAGGTGTGTTATGGTTAAATATGCGCTTCGGCGCGTTCTCGCCTCTATCCCCGTTTTGTTTGGTGTTCTCGCCGTCACCTTCATTCTCGCCAGGCTAGTCCCTGGCGACCCCTGCACAGCCATGCTGGGCGAGAAAGCGACGCCAGCAGTTTGTGAGCGTTTCAATCGCGAGAAGGGGTTGGACCGGCCACTTCCGGTTCAGTTTGGGATCTTTGTGGGTGATACCCTCCGAGGCGATCTTGGGACGTCAATCCGCTTCAAGCGGCCCATCACCCAGATTATCGTCGAGCGTCTGCCGGTCACGATTGAACTCGGTCTCCTGGCGCTGATTATTGCCGTCGTGGTCGGCGTCCCCGCCGGCATTCTTTCGGCCATTCGGCGCAATTCGTTGACCGATGTGGGCACGATGGTCGGAGCCAATATCGGGGTCTCCATGCCCGTTTTCTGGTTGGGCCTCATGCTGGCCTACATTTTCGCCTTGTTGCTGAAAGATACGCCGTTCTGGTTGCCTCCTTCCGGGCGGTTGTCTGCCGGCGTGACAGCCGTTCCGTTCTATGCGGTGTACGGTTGGAATGTCACCAAGGGCACAACCCTGTATCGCATCCTTGAGTTTTTTAGCAACCTGTATATTTTCAACTCGATCGTTACGTTCGATTGGAAAGTCTTGAGTGATGCGATCAAGCATCTGATCCTGCCATCCGTGGCGCTGGCGACAATTCCGATGGCAATCATCGCGCGGATGACCCGGTCGAGCATGTTGGAAGTCCTCGGTCGAGACTATGTGCGAACGGCCCGGGCGAAGGGTCTGTCTGAGCAGCGTGTCATCCTCGGGCATGCCTTCCGCAACGCGCTCTTGCCAGTTGTGACAATCGTCGGACTCCAGTTGGGGACCGTGTTCGGCGGTGCCATCCTGACCGAAACGATCTTTAATCTGGCAGGTGTGGGCCGGATTTTGTTCGAGGCGATCACGGCGCGCGATTATCCTATCATCCAGGGCTTCACATTGGTGGTCGCGGTCGGGTACGTCGTTGTGAATCTCGTGGTCGATTTGTCGTACGCGTTCCTCGACCCCCGCATCCGACTGAGCTGAAGGCGGATTGTATGGCGACGAGTGCAGAAGTTATTTCCTTTCCCGCTGATATTCCGTTACGGGGGGCTGAGAGTCCGTTACGACAGACCTTGCGCCAATTCTTTCGACAACGTGCGGCTATTGCCGGCCTCTCTATTATTGGAGCGTTGGTGTTGATTGCCATCTTCGCGCCGCTGATTGCGCCGTATGATCCTGAACAGGTCCTGATTGGCGTGGAGGATGTTCAAAAACGGGAGGCGCCCTGCGTTCATCAACTGGGCTGCCCGGCGGACAGAGCCCAGCACATCATGGGGGTTGATGGCAATTTCCGCGATGAGTTCAGCCGGATCCTCTTCGGCGCCCGCGTTTCGCTCTACGTCGGGTTCGTCACGGTAGGCTTTGCTATTCTGGTTGGAGTCTTCCTGGGCGCGATCGCCGGCTACGCAGGCGGTTGGATCGAAGATATCATCATGCGCATCCTGGATGTGCAACTGGCCTTTCCATTCTTATTGTTGGCTATCGCCATTGTGAGCGTCCTCGGCCCCGGTTTGGTCAATGCGATGTTGGGGATTGCCATCGTGACGATTCCGGCCTATGCCCGTGTGATGCGGGCCAGTGTGCTCGCGGCGAAGGAGGAAGAGTACGTCGCAGCGGCGCGGTCGATTGGCGCGAACCATGGCCGGATTCTGTTCAGGCATATTCTGCCCAATTCGATTTCTCCGTTGATCGTGCAGGGGACCCTGGGCATCGGCACGGCGATTCTGGACGTCGCCGCGCTCTCGTTCCTGGGGTTGGGGGCGCAGCCCCCGACGCCAGAATGGGGGTCAATGTTGAGTGCCGAGCGCAATCAGGTGTTCAGCGCGCCCCACCTGGTCTTCTTCCCCGGCCTGGCGATCATGGTCGCGGTGCTGGGGTTCAACTTACTGGGCGATGGCCTGCGCGATGCGCTGGATCCGCGCCTGCGACAGTAATCTCCTGCTGTAAGAGGGCACCCTTCGCCGGACCCGGCGGAGGGTGTTTTGTTCACACTCGTACTCGGGTAAAATGCCATTTTGCCCAACAACCCTGTCAGTAGAGACGCCCCGGTGGGCCGTCTCCCGCGTAAGAAGAGACACCCGACGCCGTCTCGGCCCCGCCTGACCAGTGGCGGTCGACTGAGACGCCCCACCGGGGCGTCTCTACAGGTGCACATGGGAGAGTGAGGGGGTTGCCAATGACCGAAACGACGATAGGAAACACCAGGCTACGGCTGGTGCAGGGCGACATCACTGAACAAGCCGTGGACGCGATTGTCAATGCCGCCAACTCGAGTCTGATGGGAGGCGGCGGTGTGGACGGGGCGATCCAGCGCGCGGGTGGCCCGGCGATTCTCGCCGCGTGCCGCGAGATTCGCCGTACGCGCTACCCCGAGGGCCTACCGACCGGCCAGGCCGTCATCACGACAGGTGGCAAGCTCCCGGCCGGCTGTGTGATCCACACGGTCGGCCCGGTCTGGCGTGGTGGGAGGCAGGGGGAGACCGCGCTACTGGCTGACGCCTACCGCAACAGCCTGCAACTCGCGGTGGAGCAGGGCCTGCACTCAGTCTCGTTTCCCTCTATCAGTAGCGGCGCCTATGGCTACCCGGTTGACCGGGCGGCGCGCGTGGCCCTCACCACGATCGCCGACTTCCTCCGCGCCCACCCGAGTGCGCTGGACGAGGTCCGGGTCGTACTCTTCAGCCCGGCAGATCTGGCGGTCTACGAGACGGCGCTGGGGGAGGTCGTTGGGTAGTAAGGAGACGGCGCGCCATGTCCCTCCCTGTCAGGGCGTCAGTCGATGCAGGTCGCGCGGGAACAGCGTGACGAGCCGGATGTTGGGCGCGCCGGTCAACTGCATCAACAAGCGCTCGAGCCCGATGGCGAACCCACCGTGGGGTGGCATGCCATAGCGAAAGGCTTCCAGGTAGTACTCAAACGGCTCAATCGGGAGATGCGCCGCCGCCAGAGCGGCCAGGTAGTCGCTGTACCGGTGTAGCCGCTGGCCGCCGGTGACCAGCTCGGTGCCCCGGAAAAGCAGGTCGAAGGAGTTGGAGAATTCGGGCCGGTCGGGGTCCGGGTGGGTGTAGAATGGGCGCTTGACCATCGGGTAGCCGGTCACGAAGAGGAAGTCGCTGCCGAATTCCTGCTGCGCCCACTCGCCCAACCAGCGCTCGTCCTGCGGCGAAAGGTCGGGCTCGCCTCGGACATCGACTCCGTGGCGTTGGCGGATGAGTTCCTGCGCATCGGCAAAGTGGATGTGGGGGATCTCGTCCGGGACGGTCGGCAGACGGACGTCGAGAAGCGCCAGTTCGCCCGCGTGCCGGTCGTGTAGAGTGGCGAGGATGCCGGCGATGACATCGCGCAAGACGGCCATCACGGTGAAGTGGTTCTCGATGAAGCCGAACTCCACGTCCAGGCTGACGTACTCGTTGATGTGGCGCGTGGTGTCGTGGGGCTCGGCACGGAAGACCGGGGCGACCTCGAAGACGCGCTCGAACACGCCAACCATAATCTGCTTGTAAAATTGCGGGCTTTGCGCCAGGAATGCCGGCTGCCCGAAGTAGTTGAGCTGGAAGACGTTGGCGCCGCTCTCCGTGGCCGAGGCCACCATCTTCGGGGTCTGGATCTCGGTGAAGCCGAACGCCGTCAGGGTCACGTGAAAGCCGGTCATGATCCCGGCGCCCAGCCGAAAGATGGCCCGCCGCGCCGGGTGCCGGTTCACCACCACGGCGTGGTCAAGCAGTGTGGCGAGACTCGCCTTAATCTGGCGCTTGTTGAGCGGGATTGGTGGCGGCTCAGTCACCGGCGTAATGATCTCGAGGCGCGGGTGGTGCAACTCGAGGCCACCCGGCGCCTGGGCCTCGCGAACCACCAGGCCATCGACAGCCACAACCGTCTCGATGCTCAGCCCCGCCACCAGCAGCGGCGCCAGGTCGGCCTCGTCCCCGGTCACGACCTGCACCATCCCCCACCCGTCACGCACGACGATGAAATTCACGCCGCCGAGGCGGCGCAGCGCGTGCAACCAGCCGGCCACGCGCACGCGCTCGCCCACGTGCTGACCAATCTCGGTTGATCGAATTCGATCCATGCGACTCTCCCCGCTTCGTCTGTGAAGGCGCACTCCCATGCGGGGCAGCCGGCCTGCGCCTCTCCAGGCGTTCCCGGTCCGTGATTCAACGGATGCTTGTCTGCCGACCCCGGCCGCCGTTCCCCGGTATCACCAGGCATAAAAAAGACCCCCATCCATCTGGAGGACGAGGGCCTGTGCGTTGGCCGCATCGTGGTGCCACCACCATTCACCCCGTGAGGGGCCTCAGCCGGTTCGGCTCACGTGTCTGGGTGAGCGGAAAACCGCCGCGCTGAAACGGGCGCGTCCCGGAGCCAGCTACTGAGGCAAAGCCGGTTCGCTGGTCGGCTCGGGGGTGTCGTTGGAGAGGACCGGCGGCGGCGCTCTCAGCGTACGCGCCGCTCTCTGAACACGGGCGTGGCTCCCAACATGTCCCCGTCAAGGCCTTTTTGATCTCAAGTTGGGCTCGACTCTATCACAGCGGTTGCCAAAAGTCAACCGCCCAACAATTGTCACTCGACTTTTCTCAGCAGTATCTTCTCTCGTTGAGTTACTGATCTTTGTATCAGTTGCTCAAGAAGCAGGGTGATTCAGGATGCATGTGGATCCCATGACAGATCACGCATTATTACTCGTGGCGTAGTTGTTACCCTCTCACTGCGGTCGTCGTGTTGCGACTCCTGTTCAGCCAACCGCGCATGGATCAGGAGGTCTCGCATTTCCTGCCGGCTCCTTGCCTAGGGCAAGAGCACGACGTCACCCTCCTCGAGCCCTGCGAGAATGACGACCCGTGTTCCGTCATCGGGACCGGGCGTGACGCTTACCTCTTCTTGCTGGCCCGCCTGCAGGCGAACCACGTAGGTGTCGCGGCCGGCGCGGCGGATGGCCGTCAGTGGTAGGAGGAGCGCATCGTGCGCAGCCGCCGTCTGGATGGTCACCGTCCCTACCATGCCGAGCCGGACGGTCGGAGGAGGCTCGTCCAGGCGAATGATCGCCTCGTAGATGGTGGTACTTCGTTGCGGTAGCGCCGCTGGGGCGATGTGCGCGACCGTGCCGCTGATCGGCACGGTGGGCAGCGCATCCAGTCGAACCGTTGCCGGCTGGCCCACCGCGGTATGGGCTACGTCCACCTCGTCCACCTCTGCCACCGTTCGGAGCGTCGCGGGGTCGGCCAGGGTCAGGACCGGTTGGTTTGGGCCTAGACGCTCACCGGGCTCGATGTCGCGGTGCGTGATAAGTCCGGCGAAGGGAGCGGTGAGGGTTGTGGCCGCCAGTGTCTGCTCTGCCGTCTGGAGCCGCACCCTTGCCAGCTCAACCTGACGCTGCAAGAGTTCGCGCTCTTCCGGCGTTGCTCCCTCGACCGCCCGGCGCAGACCGGCCTCGGCGTTCTGGAGGTCGGCGCGCGCCGCCTCGAGCCGCACGGCCTCATCG
>DOUV01000070.1:0-139 GCA_003520455.1 Chloroflexota bacterium
AGCCGCCCCCCGTGGGTGCCCTGGCCCAGAAGCGAGGTTGATTGGTGGCAGATGAGTTCTTGCTCGTCACTGGCAGCGCCAACCCAGAGTTGGCGCACGCGATGGCGCGCGAATTGGGCGTGCGCCTCAGCGCCGCCGA
>DOUV01000070.1:173-10154 GCA_003520455.1 Chloroflexota bacterium
GAGCGCTTCCCCGACGGCGAGCTTTCGGTGCGACTTCTCGAGCCGGTTCGCCGGAAAGAGATCTTTCTCGTGCAGCCCACCTCGCCGCCGGTCAATGATCACCTCGTCGAACTCCTGGTCATGGCCGATGCCTGCCGGCGCGCCGCCGCTGCCCACATCACCGCCATCGTACCCTACTTCGGCTACGCCCATGCCGACAAGCGCCACGGCCGCCGCGAACCGATCACGGCCAGTATGGTCGCCCACCTCCTGCAAACCGTCGGCATCAATCACGTCGTGACCGTCGACCTGCACATGCCCCAGATCGAAGGCTTCTTTCACATTCCCGTGGATAGCCTGACGGCGATGCCGACGCTCAGTGGCGCCCTCCGCTCGCGGTTGCCGCCTGATGCCGTCGTCGTCTCGCCGGACGCAGGCCGGGTTCGCATGGCGACCCGCTACGCGCAGCGACTCGGCATTCCGCTCGCCGTCCTCCATAAGCGCCGCGAGAGCGGCACTGAGACGGTCGTCACCCATCTCGTCGGCGACGTGCGCGGCCGTGCCTGCCTGATCGTGGACGATATGATCTCGACCGGCGGCACCGTGGCAGAGAGCATCGAGACCTTGCTCGAGGCCGGTGCTCGGCCAGAAATGACCGTCGCCGCCACCCATGGGCTGCTCCTGGACGGGGCACGTGAGCGGCTCACCCAGAAGGCGGTGCGTGAAGTGATCATCACCGACACAGTGCCGGTGGATGCCGTCGCGTGGTCCAACCTGCGAGTCGTCTCGGTGGCACCTCTACTCGCCGCAGCGCTTCGGCGGTTCCTGGTGGATGGCTCCCTCAGCGACCTCTTCTAGCGAGGCGCGAGACCGGCCGGGCATCCCGTCTCGATCGGCCGCCCGGAGAGGCACGTACGTAACTCTCTTGCTTGAGCGTTGGGATTCAGTGAGCCTGAACTCAACTGAACGGAGGTTCCAATGACACTGCTTGGCTTTGTCGTGTTACTAATCGTCGCGGCGATCACCGGAGCGTTGGGCCAGGCACTGGCGGGATATTCCCGTGGTGGTTGTCTCGCCTCGGTTGTTGTCGGGTTTGTCGGTGCCTGGATTGGGCTCTGGATCGCTCGGCAGTTTGATCTGCCAACCTTTATCGTTCTCACCATCGACGGCCGGCCCTTTCCTTTAGTCTGGGCCATCATCGGCGCCGCGATCTTTGCGGCGATTCTCGGCCTCCTGTTCAAAGGGCGAGCCTATTATTGAGCTGAACGTATAGCGCTCAACCCGGTGCCCACCATCCCGGGCCGTCGCTTCGCTCTTTGTCCTCACGTTTCGCTCCCCCAGAGCACCCACCCTCCTCCTGCGACCCGGCCGAGCTCCTTCCTTCAGCCTTCCAGCCTTCCACACCAACCGCAAGGCGTCCCGCCACCACATCCGCCGGCATACAACTTGCAGCGTTTTGCATAAGGTGTGAAGGCAGTTTGTTCGACCATCGGTGGCCCGTGTACATGTGGGCCGGCGCTGCCAGCCAGGTCTGCACCAGACAGAAGAGTCGATCCTGCTGGCGGCAGTCAGACAATACGTTGCTGCAGCGGGACGAGCGGCCTGTGGTCGAGCCGCGCTCCCGGGGCAGGCCCTCGGCCCATCGCCGCACTATCAAATGGATGGCACCGCTCACTTTCTGTAAAAGTGGCGCGTACGCGCCACTTTTACAGAAATATGAGCACCTCATCAAACGATAGCGAGTCCAGTCGACAACGAGGGAACTCAGCGCCTGTGCTGGGAGAAGGAGTCAAACTCGATGAAGTATCTCAGGCTGATACTGGTCGCAGCAGTCGCGCTTCTGGCAGTGGGTGCGCCGGCGACGGCCAGAGCCGAGGAGCCGTGTGGCAGGACGTACACCGTCGTCCGCGGTGACACGCTCACCGCGATCGCCCGGCGCTGCACAACAACAGTGGCGGCGATCCTGAGAGCGAACCCGGTTGTCAGGAACCCTAACATTATCCCCGTGGGCCTTCGGTTGAATATTCCGGCCCCGCAAGAACCCGGTGGATCGGCTCTGTACGTCGTGAAGCCGGGCGATACGCTCAGCCGGATTGCTGCCCGGTTTGGGACAACCGTCTCGGCCATCCTTCGAGCCAACCCGGAAATCCGCAATCCAAACGTGATCTACGTGGGCCAGCGGCTGAGGATTCCAGAGGCAGGCGGCCCGGTTTCCACCACTGTGAACGTTTTCTTGATTGGCCTGGGCACCGGACAGATTGGCTGCGGGGATGAGGCTGTACCGGTCACACCATCGGGCTGCCACCCGCGCGGCGTTGGCAGACACGTGGCGGCAGTCGCGCGGGGAGCCCTGGCGTGCCAGGGCTCCCAGAACCCGACCGGCAGGCCGGCGTGTAGCAGAGCGCCCACCTGCTCTCTTCGGGTCTGACACTGGGCCACCGATCTGGAGGTAGAGGACAAGATCCCGAGATGTGTTGAAAATTACATACAGCAGTCCCTCGCTCGTGTATCGTAAATGTATACCGAAGAGCCGGAAGAAACGACGCAGAAAGCCCGCGTTGTGGGTAACTGTACTAAAGGAGTAGCTCGGGATGAATATTGTTGGCGCAATGATCGCAGGATTGTTTGGGACGGCTGTGATGACGCTGCTGATGGCCCTCGCGCCGATGATGGGAATGCCGAAAATGAACGTCATCGGCATGCTGGGCACGATGGCGACGGCCGACCAGGGGACCGCGACGGCCATCGGCACGGTGACGCACTTCGTCATGGGTGTCATCTTTGCCATCATCTATGCCGCCTTGTGGAGCCTTGGCATCGGCTCGCCGACCGCGTTGAGCGGCGTGCTCTTCGGCCTGGTACACGGGCTCATTGCTGCGCTGGCGATGCCAATGATGCTGCGCATGCACCCGCGCCCGCCGGGCATGAGTGCCGGGCCGATGATGGTGACTGGCCTTCTCGTGGGGCATGTTGCTTATGGACTGGTCGTCGCGCTCATCTACGGACAATTCGTCGCCTGAGATCGCGCGACGCCCGGGGGAGGGCCAGGCTCGAAGTCCCCTCCTTCTTCCAGCCTGGCCCTCTTTTTGTCGCACCGTTATCCACTCCCGAGGACGGCAATGACTTGGACAGCCTACTGGTTCATGTTTCCCACAGCGCTCGGTGTCGCTACGCTGGCGACTGCTTCCGGCATCGAAGGGGCCACCTTTTTCTCGCCGATCTTCATTCTGGCTCTGGGCCTCGACCCGCGTATCGCCATCGGTACGGCGCTCATGACAGAGGTCTTCGGCTTCGCTTCGGGAGTATCCGCCTACGGACGGCGGCGGCTGATCGACTACCGGCTTGCCCGGCAACTGCTCACTTTCACAGTGCCACTCGCGCTGGTCGGGGCGTATCTCGCCGGGCACATCTCGCCCGACATACTCAAAGTTCTGTTTGGAGCCGGTCTGCTCATGCTGGGAATCGTCTTTCTGCGGGCACCGGCCCCGAACGAGGTGGCGGCGCTCGACCGGGCCATCGCAGCCGACTCTCCCCCGACGCGGGCCGCGACCTGTCTCGTAACAGCGGCAGGAGAAGAGATTCGCTACACTCCCTGCAATCGTACAGAAGGATCGCTGCTCTGTGGCCTGGGTGGTCTCACGATGGGGTTGCTTGGCTCGGGCCAGGGAGAAATCAACGGGTACTTTCTGCTGCGGCGCTGCCGGGTGCCGGCGAAAGTGGCAGTTGCCACGAGTGCCTTCATCGTCGCCACGACGGCTCTTACAGCCTCACTCGGCCATTTGATCCACTTCGCCCTGACTGGTGGCAGCGTCCTCGCCCAAGTGATGAGTCTGGTCATCTACACGGTGCCGGGTGTGATCATCGGCGGCCAATTGGGACCGGCCCTCGCGGCTCGGCTGGACACCCACAAAACCGAGAAATTGCTAGCCATCATCTTCCTGGCCATTGGCATTTTCACACTCTGGACAACGCTGTCGGCCGGAAGGAATCTGCTTTGAGAATCTCTGGGCCCGAGTACTACGACTACAGTTCGCTTGCAAATGACTCACCAGCCGCGCGGCGATGCTGGTTCGGGTGTCAGGCTGAGCAAACGGAGGAGCCGGATGGGGAGCTCAGCGCAATATCCGGCGAGTGGTCATTCACCACCACGAGCCTGACAAAGCATCACACCATGCCTGACCCGCCCGCCGCGCACCTCTCCGCAGGGGGTCCTGTTGCGTTCTTCCCCTCGTGCCGCCAGTGAAGATCGAACTGCCCGGTGGATGGTGGCTATCTTACAGACAGCGCTTCCGCAGGTTGCTATGGTCGAGACCGTATCGCGAGAGGAGGTGAAAAATGGTTCCGCAGGCGCATACTTCTACACACAGATGGATCTTCATATTGATCATCCTGCTGGTGGCAGGAGGATGGGTTGGATTCTCCCACAACGCCGGACCAGCGGGAGGCGGGCATCAGGAATCGAGGCCGACTGAGGGCTCCCGCGCGCCCGATTTTACGTTGGAGACGCTCAGCGGAGCCACCGCCTCGCTATCCACGTACCGGGGAAAAGTGGTCGTCGTGAACCTGTGGGCCAGTTGGTGCGGTCCCTGCCAGGCCGAGATGCCCACACTTGAGAAAGTGTATACGGCGAATCACGACCGCGGCCTCGAAGTGCTGGCGGTCAATGGCACCTTCCAGGACAGCGAAGCGGATGCGCGAGCCTTCGCCCAGCATTTTGGGTTGACCTTCCCGATCTTGCTCGATCGCGATGGTTCGGTGAGTACCCGGTACCTGCTCCGGGGTCTTCCCACCACCTACATCATCGACCGCCGGGGCATCATCCGCTCTGTCATCGTTGGAGGGCCCATCCCGGAAGCCGTGCTGCTAACGAACGTGGAAGCGCTTCTAAAGGAGACATCGTGATACGTCCCGTGTTGAAGATCTACGTCGATGCATATTGCTTTACCTGCCAGGAGACATATCGGCTTGCTGCGGCAATAGCACCGCGAGCCCCCGAGCTGACCATCGATATGGTAGATATCGACCAGGCCGACGCGGTGATCCCACCAGAGGTTTTCGCCACACCGACCTACCTTCTGAACGGACGGGTGATCTCGCTTGGCAACCCGACGCTGGAGCGCCTGTGCCAGGCCCTGCGCGAGGCCGGGGTGGCGGTTGCCGAGCCTATCGACCACGGGCGCCCATAATCGGGAGGATCAGGCGCCGCGAGCCAGACTGAGGCTCGCGGCCACTGTAAGTGCGCTTACTGACAGCAAGCGCAGACAGGAGCAGGCTCTTTGTAACGCTCGGACCACTCAGCGAGGACAAGCAGCACAGCGTGCTCGTGACCCACCTGCAAGACCACGACCGTCGCCGCGTAGACCCGGCGGGAGCAGGGGGAACCCCCCGAGACCCATCCTCGCCATGAACGGGGACCTGTATCCGAGCACTCCGCGAGGCGCGTGCCCAGTTGGCGCGCTGCAAGCCGGTCGTTTTCGCCGGAATGGTGGCCCCCCCCTCGAAGGGGATGTCACGTATATCTTCCCTCTCATCTTCACGAACAGGTTCTTCGAATAGCGTCACCCGCAGATCCAAGGAGGATTCAGTGTCTACTTTGAAAGGTCTTTTGCGCCAGGGACTCCTTGGCGCAGCTCTTATGGCGCTACTCTTTGGGATGAAAATCCCCCATCAGGCATTAGCGGCTGGCCAGCCATCGCTCAAGGTCATCTCTCCCGCCGACGGGGCAACCATCACCAGCACAGATATCGCGGTGACGGTCGAGGTGTCCGACTTCAAACTCGCACCCGAGCACGTCGGCCTGCCGGATCAAGAGGGTGAGGGTCACATCCATGTGATGATCGACGGCATGAACATGGGCGTGCTCTTTAACTTCTATACCGATACAACCTTCACCCTGCCCGGCGAGGGAATAGCACCCGGCCCCCACACGTTGATTTTCGACCTGGCCTCAAACACGCACATGGATATGCCGGACACAGTTCAGGAGGTGAAGATCAATTACCAGCCCACCACCCCGAAACCAGCTCCGGCGCCGGCGGCCACAGCAGGGACGCCCGAGGTCCAGATCATCTCGCCGGCGGATGGCGCGACCGTCGGTCCCAGGTTCACGATGGAGGTCAAGCCGAGCAACTTCACGCCCGCTCTGGATCTCGAGGGCAAGCCGAATCTCGCGGGCTACGGCCACTACCACGTTTTCGTAGATATGGACATGTCTTCGATGTCCGGCGATATGATGAGTATGGCCGGCATGGTCGGCATGCCCGGAAGCAATAGCTTCCCCGTCGATCTGAGCGCCTGGCCGGCCGGCAAGCACACCATCACCGTCGAGCTTGTCCAGAACGATCACACGCCGATTGAAGGTGCCAACCCTGCGATGATCGCCATCAGCCTCCAGGGAGCAGCACCCGCGACACTCCCGACAACGGGCGGAGACAACACTCCGGCAACGCCAGTTCCGCCGGTTGTTCTCTTCGGCGCGGTCCTCTTGACCGGTGCACTCCTGCTCCGTCTCTGGACGACCCGGCGCACCTGATCTCTCAAAGGAGAGGGTGACGGTAAGGGCCCCAAGCCTTGGGGAGCGCTCTCCTCACGAGGCGTTCCCCGGCCTGGGGCCGCTCATAAAAATCGCTCCAGGAGACCCCCGGATTCTCCCCCTGAGGGGGGCGCCCAAGCGTGGGCCCCGCGCCCCGCAGGGCGAGCCGTGAGCCGTTGACTTCCCTCTTGCAGAACTCCGCACGTTACGTTGTGAGGGAAGACTCCGACCGGACAAGAGGTCTCGGGCACGCTCACATTCAGCAGCGACGACCTCCCGCCAGTGCATTGCGGGATGGGTGATTTTGTTCCGGCCAGCTGTCGTCTACCGAAAGCGAGATCTAAATGGCCTTGTGTCGCCAAAATCTGCGACCCCGGCGACGGCTGGGGATCTTCGTCATCACGTTCCTGGCGGCCGCAAGCCTCGCACTTTCTGCCTGTGCTCCGAGTCCGGCAAGCCCCGCCGCTGTCCCCCCGACCCAGACAGTTGCCAGTCAGACGGTACTGGCAACGCCGTCCGGCGCAACTGCGACTGGAACGATCACCCCTGAGGCGGTCAAGCCGGCTTCGGCGACGAGCGCCCCAACCGCGAATAATACGCTTGAGCCCAGCCGTCCAACGGCGAGCCCCGTGCCACGAACACCAACACCTCTGCCTCCAACCTCAACGCCGCTGCTAGCTGCCACACCGATCACCGCCGCGGTGGCCTCTGATTCGGTCGAGATCAAAATCGTAGAGCCACCGTTTCAACCGCCCCAGAGTTGGAGCTTCGATCCGATTACGCTGACGGTCAAGGTCGGTACCACGATTACCTGGACCAACACCGGGGCCGTGCTGCACACCGTGACTGCCGATGATGGCCACACCTTTGACTCGCAGGATTTACAACCGAAAGCCCTGTTCACGTTTACGCCGACGTCAGCGGGAACAATACCGTACCATTGCACGTACCACCCCTGGATGAAGGGGACGATCATCGTTCTCCCATGAGGGTCACTCAGAGCCGAGAACCGCAAGAATGTGGGCGCCGTCGCTCACACAGCCCGCACCGGAGGCGAAGAGTTCGGCGAAACGAACGCAGTCGGCGCAATTGGGTCTGGGGAGGTCAGAGCCCGCTGCACTGCCCCCGCCAGCGCGGGTCCCGTCGCTCGACCGTCGCCTATCCTCTCGCCTGAAAGGGTCATCTCATTCCGAAAGCCATCTGGAATGGCGCTGTTTTGTCCCAAAGTGAGAAGCGCCTGCTGCGATACCGTCGAAATTCACCCCAGGAGGACGGCCCCAAGAATCAAACTGAAGATGATGTGTCTGACCAGGCTCCCCATCGCGACCGTTTGCATCGCAGCCAGCATCACGGGGGCGAAGCGATCTGTAAGCTTCAGTATCTGCCGCCCCGGCTGGGATCGGTTCAGGGACGATCCGGGCCGGGGCATTCCTGCAAGAACACCGCCCGCGCCGGCTCAAAGTTCGGACACCAACATCTCAAGCCGGTCGCGATCCAGGATATCGATGTGCTTGCGGCCGACCGCAATCATCCGCTGCGCCTTGAAGTCGTTCAACGTTGCAGTGACGGTCTCCCGATACGTGCCGATCATATCGGCCAGCTCTTGATGACTGTAGCCCTCGACCGTGTGGCGGCCGTAACTCAGTTCGAGCAGCTTGCGGGCCAATCGTCTTGAAATGCTGTTGAAGGCCATCTGCTCGAGCTGGCGCTCGGTCTGATGCAGTCGTTCGCCGACGATTTTGAGCAACCGCAATGCCATCTGGGGCTTGGCGAGCAAGAGTTGCTTCACCTCGGTCCGGCCCATGATACAGATCCGGGCGTTGGTCGCCGCTTCGGCGAAGGTACTGTGCATGCGCTGGCCGACGAGCGCCAACTCACCGAACACAGCGCCCTTCTCGAGCGTCGCCACAATCAGCTTGCGCCCATCCGGCGTGAGCCGGTAGAGGTGGACAGTCCCCTCCTTGAGGATGTAGAGGGTCTCAGCCGTCTCGCCGGCCTGGTAGAAGATGCGTCCTGGTTCGCAGGTACGCATCGTCGTGCGCCGTTCCATCTGAAGCATCTCTTGGCGTGAAAAATCTTGAAAGAGATCGTTCTCAGAGAGGTAAGCAATCTTGTCCCTGCTTGCATATCCCATGTTGTCCCTCCCTTCAGGTGGGGTGCAGCCAGTGTCGCGGTCAACCCGCCGGAGTCGAAAGGAACCATGCTCGCGGCTTCCTTCTCAAGAACTGAGATCCTCTAAACGTAGTGCGGGGTGAGCCAAATAACGGTAGCCTGGCTTACAGAGCCCGGCGCCCAAAAGCCAAGGCTTCGAAAGCCTGGGCCCCCTGAAGCTTTGGTTGTCCTCTGCTTGGAATACCCGGACGTGGTGCGCCCTACTGGGGCTCCCCGTAGGAGATGCTTGGGTCCCCCGTGGGGGAGGACGTCCCCACAGGGGAGAGCGCACCCCACCTTCAGCATGGAGACATGACGACTGGCCGCCAAGCGGCATCGTGGACCGCCAGATGCTGCTGCGTGCCCTGCTGGATGGCGGCGTGCATGGCTGAGGGGCAATGTACAGTTCGTGGCGGGCGTTCCTGCGAGTTGAGGAAGAAACGACTCCTGTGCAATGGCAGCGGACCACCTCCTGAGTTCCTTCTTGAGCTAAGAAGGTGTACTATTCCAACGCTCAAGTTGAAACCGAACCTCAGCACTACATCACCGGAGGGACCACCATGCCAGGACTCACTGGTACTCACCCCCCTCGCGGGCCGCTTCGGCTCGCGGCGCGCCTGCCGCTCTGGCTCTACCGTGCCCACCTCGGTTGGCTGCTGGGCAACCGCTTTCTGATGCTCACTCACATCGGCCGCAGAAGTGGTCTGCCTCGCCAGGTCGTCCTGGAAGTCGTCCGTTACGACAATTCGACCGGGACCTACATCATCGCCTCTGGTTGGGGGGAGAAAAGCGACTGGTTTCGCAATATCCAGAAGACCCCGGACGTGGTCGTCAGCGCCGGCCGCAAGCGGTTTGAAGCGAGGGCCGTACGTCTGCCGGTGGAAGAGGCGGAGCGTGAACTGCGTGATTATGCCCGGCGGCACCCGCTCGCCTTCCGAGAGCTGTCGGGCCTGATGGCGGGCCAACGTCTGCGTGGGACCGACGAGGACTTCGAACGTTTGGCCCAGTCCGTCCCCCTTGTCGCCCTAAGACCCAGAACGACCCCTGCCCGATCATCATGAGCCCGCTACACGACCCGGACAGGGGTGCCGCCGCGACCTGGCACCCGCCGCGAGTTTGGACGGTATCGGCATCCCGGCCACAATATCCATCCTGGTGACGTTTTCATCATGGCTTCGAAACCAGCGTAAGAACATCCAGGCGCCCAACCGGATCAGCAGGCTCGCCAGTGGAACCCGTCGGGAGCGGCGGAGCCCGGCCACCAGGGCAGTGCTGCTGGCCGCTTTCGCGACGAGGGGTTCGGCGCGGAGGCCGACGCC
>DOUV01000253.1:0-3481 GCA_003520455.1 Chloroflexota bacterium
GGGTGCGACCGAGGCGCCTGCCGCTGCCACGGAAGCGCCGGCGGCCGCCACTGGCGAGCCAGTCTCACTCGTGCTCTGGACCCAGGAAGGCGAAGCCGAGGGCACCTTCGCTTGGGTGCAAGACCTGGCCCAACGCTACTCCAAAGACCACCCTAACGTTTCCATCGAGGTGGACAACTACAGCACCGAAGACCTGCGCACCCAGTTCCAGCAAGGCGCCATCGCCGGTCAGTCCGCGGACTTCCTCTGGACGGTCAACGATCATGCCGGCCCCTTCACCGCCGCGGGTCTGATTCAACCCGTGGACGATCTCCTGGACTTGAGCCCCTTCGTCGATAACGCGCTGGCCGCTGTCGAGTTGGACGGCAAGCACTGGGGTATCCCGATTAGCAACGGCAACCATCTGATGCTGCTCTGCAACAAGAAAATCGTGGATACCCCGCCTGCGGACACGGACGAACTGATCGCGAAGGGCAAGGAATGGACCACCGGCGATCAGTACGGTCTGGTCTACAACCTCGTGGAGCCCTTCTGGCTGGCACCCTGGTGGGGTGGCTACGGGATGAAGAACGTTTTCAAGGAAGGTACCACGCAACCTGACCTGAACAACGAAGCGATGGTGAACGCCCTCCAGTTTGTCCACGATCTGAAGTTCAAGGAGAAGATCGTGCCGGAGTCGGCTGACTACAATGCCGCCGATTCGCTCTTCAAGGAAGGGAAAGCCGCCTGCATCATTAACGGTGACTGGTCGTTGGGTGGCTACGTGGATGCAGGGCTTGACTTTACAGTCTCGCGCATCCCGAAACTCACGGCCACCGGTGAATGGCCCCATCCCTACACGAGCGGCAAGTACTTCATGTTCAACAAGGACCTGTCGGGTGCCCGGCTGAATGCTGCTATCGACTTCGCCAAGTTCGTGACGAGTCAGGACATCCAGCTTGAGATGGCCGACAAATTCCGCCGTCTCCCGGCCCTCAAGACCGCTCTTGACGCGCCTCAGATCAAAAGCGACCCGATCCTGAGCGGTTCCGCCGACCAGATGGTTGTCGGCATCCCAATGCCGACGGTTCCCGAGATGCGCTGCGTCTGGGACGGTGTCCGTCCGCAACTTGAAGGTGTGATGGCCGATAGCATCACACCGCAGAATGCGGCGGGCGAAGCCCAAAACTCGGCCGAGGTCTGCGTGAAGGACATCGGCACCGGCGGTGGAGATTAACAACTCGTTCAGCTGCGACGGTGGGGAGGGGGGCCATTCCTCCTCTCCACCTCCTTGATGGTTGGTACCCAGGTTGGTACAGTCGTTTTGGTATAGACATCGGGTTTCTTTACGAAGGAGTTAGATCCGATGAGCGTCACAGGCCGTCAGGAACTCCGTCGATACCCTCCCGAGCCAACCGCTTTGGATACGATGGCCGCCTGGCTTCGCGGCAACGGCTGGATTGCGCTTCTCGTGCTCGTCTTTTTCACCGCACTGGCCTTCGCGACCTCGCGAGATCTCGGGGGCCTCAACCCCACGTCGATCTCGCAGGGCGTCGGCGAGGTTCTGCCGGCGGTCCTGCTGATCGTCGTGGGTGCGATCGTCCTGGAAGCCGCCGTCTATCTTCTTCTGGCCAGAGTTGTTCAGACGAAGTACGCCCTGGCCTATACCCTCTTTGCCCCGTCGGCTGTCGGATTGCTCGTCTTCTTTGTGTACCCATTCTTCTACGATATCGCCATCGCCTTCTCGAATATGAGTCTGACGACGCTCCTCAATCCGCGTTTCGGCTGGCAATATGGGGTCGACAACTTTAGCCGCGTCTTCACCGGGAGACTGCTTCAAACCGCCAATTCCACCTTCTTCACCATCTTCATACGCACGCTGATTTGGACGGTCGTCAACATCCTCTTCCACGTGCTCGGCGGCCTGGGACTCGCTCTACTACTCAACCGCGATCTTCGTCTGAAAGGGCTCTATCGCACACTCCTCGTGATTCCGTGGGCAATACCGCAGGTGATCGTCGGGCTCGCCTGGCGAAACGAATTCCACTTCCAGTACGGCTTTGTCAACATCCTACTCAAAAACTTTGGCCTCGAGCCAATCAACTGGCTCCGCGATCCGTTTTGGGCCTTTGTCGCCGCCATCATCGTAAACGTTTGGCTCGGCATCCCGTTCATGATGGTGATCATTCTCGGTGGCCTGCAGAGCATCTCGAAAGAGTACTACGAGGCCGCGGATATTGATGGCGCGAGTTGGCGGCAGCGTTTTAGCAATATCACGCTCCCCCTCCTCCGGCCGGTCCTGGCCCCGGCCATCGCGCTCGGCACCATCTGGACATTCAATCAAATCAATATCATCTTCCTGGTCACCCAGGGCGGCCCGCAAGAGAGCACGAACATTCTGGTGACAGCCCTTTACTACGCGGCGTTTGACTTCAGTCGCTACGCGTTCGCTGCCGCGTTCAGCCTGGTCATTTTCGTAATCCTCTTCTTGATCTCGCTGCTCTGGATCCGTGCGACCGGTGCTCTTCAAAGTGTCTATGAGTAAGGGGGGAAGCCAATGGCTGTGGAAAGTGAACACCTCCAGCAATTGCGGGCAACGGCCCGGGTGCGCCCCAAGGATTTCTTCTACGCGGGGCGCGAGGATAGTCCCTTCAAGCGCCTCGTGATCCATACCATCCTGATATTCGCGGTGATCGTTGCTGTCTATCCGGTGCTGCGTGTGTTTAGTATCAGCGTACGACCGGGTAACCGTCTGCTCTCGACGTCGCTTGCGATCATTCCTGCAGACGCGACCCTGCAAAATTACGTCGCCCTGTGGCAAGATAGAAACTTCTTCCTCTGGCTTTGGAACAGCCTTCTGGTAACCGTTTCAGTCGCGACGATTGGCGTGGTCCTGGCAGCCACCGGAGCCTACGCGTTCTCGCGCTGGAAGTTCCCCGGTCGGCGCCCGGCGTTGATCTTTCTGCTGACAACTCAGATGATTCCGGCCGGTATGCTGCTGATCCCGATCTTCATCCTGCTGGTTCGGCTCGGCCTGGTGAACACCTATCGCGGTCTCATCTTCGCCTACAGCGTGAGCAGCGTGCCCTTCAGTATCTGGATTTTGAAGGGCTACTACGACACTATTCCCCCCGATCTCGAGGAAGCTGCCAAGATTGATGGGGCCTCGCAAATGGAGGCATTCTGGCGCATTATCATGCCACTCTCGACACCAGCGCTTGCGATCGTCTTCCTCTTCAACTTTATGAGTGCCTGGAGCGAGTTCATCGTCGCTCGTGTCATCATCAAGAACCAGCAGCTCTTAACCTGGCCACTGGGCCTCTACTCGCTGCAAGGCCAGTTCCAAACTGCCTGGGGGCAGCTCGCCGCCGCCAGCATCTTGATCGCCCTCCCTGTCCTCGCGCTCTTCCTGTACTCCTCGAAGTGGCTCATCAGCGGCTTGACCATCGGCAGCGTCAAGGGCTAACTTCTCTTCGATCGCGCCCGATTGAGAAGAGGCGGC
>DOUV01000253.1:3540-6253 GCA_003520455.1 Chloroflexota bacterium
GCCGCCTCTTCTCAATCGGGCGCTCCTCGAATGGAACGAAGATGCCGCAGATCGTTACGCGTGTTTTGGAATCAGCGACGATCCGTGCGCCTCGCAACCTCAGGTGGGCCCCGATATCAGCGCGTGGGAAGCGCGGAGCGCGGGCGGAGGTACTACTCCTCGCCAGCGGAGAGATCGGGGAGTCGCTGCTGGGGGTGCAGGACCTCTGCAAAGAGATCGCCGCGCTCGGCCAGCCGAGCAGGCATGGTAGTGAGGGTGAAATCGGTCGGGCGGACACGTCCCGCCGCGACTTCGTCCCAGGTCAGCGGGGCGCTCACCGGTGCCCCTGGCTTCGCCCGCACACCGTAAGGCGCGGCGATGCTCTTGCCGCGGGCATTTTGGGAGTAATCGATCAACACTTTGCCGCCGCGCTCGGCCAGGCTCTTGTCGCTCGTCACTGCGGCCGGATGCGCCTCCTCCAGGCGATGGATGAAGGCGCCCAACCAGGCACGGACTTCCTCGAAGCGATAGCGACGCTCGATGGGCACGAAGACGTGAACGCCATCCCCGCCACTGGTCTTCGGCGCCGCCATCAGGCCCAACTCATCCAAAAGGGCATGAATCCAACCGGCCACGTTCAGGACCTCCTCGAAGGACACCTCGGCAACCGGATCGAGATCGAAGACCATCCAGGTCGGCCGGTCTGGATCCTGCCGGGTCGCAAACCACGGATGCATCTCGATCACGCCCTGATTGACCACCCAAATCAGTTCAGGCAGGTCATCCACCACCGCCATCTCGGCGGTCTTGTCGGCCGTTTGCAGGTGGTAGACATAGCGCTCGAGCCAATCGGGGGCATAGTCGGGAACCCGCCAGCGGTAGAAATTCTTGCCGGTGATCCCATCGGGCCAGACGCGCATCGTGAACGGCCGATCCTGCATGTAGGGTAGCAGGGTTGGCGCCACCTCGTGATAGTAGCGCAGCAGGTCACCCTTGGTGTAGCCCTGCTCCGGCCAGAAGACTTTCTGGAGGTTGGTCACGCGCACGTCGCGACCGCCCAATCTCCATGTCTCCCCTTTTTTCGCCATCGTCCTGCTCCTCCTGCCTGGAGGGTACATCAAGCTCGCCAGAATGTCACGTAGTTCCTTTCCTACCTGGATCGAGGCCGGCCGGCGACCTCTTCACTCCGCGTTCCGCACCCATTCTGCCGGAACCGAGAGCACTGACAGAGGAAGAAGACGAGGGTTTGGCACCGCCGCCAGAGTCTGTCCTGGAAACAGCCGGGCACTATTGTGAGAGGCCGCCAGTCAGTGACGCCAGGCCCTTCCAGCTCGAGTGGGCCCTATCCCTCGACGACGCGCCCACCCTCCCCCCAACTCACCCCCTCTCGCCGCACCTGCCCGCGGGCCGGCTCGGCGGAAGAGAACGCCGCGGTGGAAGAGGATGAGCGGTGTCGGAACTATGCCCTGGACAGCACGGGGACGAGCGCCGGCCCGCGGGAAGGACCTTCGGCCTGGTCCGTGGGGGCTTTCCGCCACTTCGCGCTTGTGGCACAATTGCATCTGCAACAGACGAACGGTGGGGCGCATTGATAGCCGCGTACCGGTGAGATAGATAGATTCTGGGATCCGGAGGGAGGCAAAGGAGCGTGGGGAACCGACAAGATCAACCGCGGCGGTGGCAGCGCCTTCTCCAGCCGCTCACGTCGTCGCGGGCAGGGGCGTGGTTCTTCGCCCAAACACTCCACCACATCGATCGCCCATTGCTTCGGCTCACGCAGGGGCGCTACTCCGTGACGGGTGTTGTCGCCGGGCTGCCGATTGTCTTGCTAACAACCACAGGCGCGAAGAGTGGGGCGCAGCGCACGGTCCCGCTTGTCGGGATCCGAGATGGCGACAACGTGGTGGTGTTCGCCTCCAGTTTCGGTCGAGCGCGGCATCCAGCCTGGTATCACAACCTGCGTACCAACCCGGAGGTTACGCTCTCGGTTGGCGCGGGGAGCGGGACGTATCTGGCTCGGGAAGCGATGGGGGAAGAGCGAGAGAAGTATTGGAAACAGGCGGTTGCGCTCTACTCGGGGTATCGGGCTTATGAGCAGCGGGCCGGGGCCCGGACGATTCCGGTGGTGGTGCTTACCCCCCAATACCGGGGGTAGGGACAGCAACGCTGGCGCGTTCTATTTGGTGGGTGCGCGTTGACTTCGGGCCTTGCCGTCAGATTGTCCGCCGCTTTCTTCGAGTGGTGATCCGATGTTCTCGTCGACGATCGGCACTTCAGGCGGTCCCTCCATGGCGCTCATCTGACTCGACCGCATGATTGCCACAATGATTACTCCCACAAGGATCACATACGCTACAATACTGCACGGGATGAGCATCATTCTCTCGTTCCAGGCTGCGACCTTCACGTGCCATCGGCATCACTCAGAAAAGAGTTATTTTACCATGCCCTGGAGGTTCTCTTCGAAACCAACGATGGCTCGTGGGCACGCTCGGAAGTGGACGTTGTTGACGCAAGTCGTTTAACCAAGTCCTCGAAACGCAATTCGACCTCCCCCTGTACGAGGAGCCGGTCATCAATCTCCACGCTATCGTCCTCTCGCTCCCGCTCGCCTTTGGCTACGGCAGCGACCCGCACGTGCAGGAACGCCTCGCCCGACTCGCGGACGCGACCCAGGCCGCGGCCTGGCCGACTGCTCCGACTGCCCGGGCCGACTGGCTCGCTCAGACCATCG
>DOUV01001048.1 GCA_003520455.1 Chloroflexota bacterium
CGGAAGACTGACGTTGCGCCCCTACCGGGACGACGAAGCCGACCTGCTCGGGCTGCTGCTTCGCGACCGCAGGGTGTTCTTCTGGAGCGAAGCCCCGGTGACCGAGCGGGACGTCGAGAACGTGCTGAACCGGAGCCTCGCGCTGCGGCCGAAAGGGCTCGGCTGGTTTGCCGCCTTCTCTGAGGACAGGGACCGGTTCGTCGGCGACGCGGTCCTGCAGCCGCTTGCCGGAACCGGCGAGATCGAGATCGGCTATCACCTCGTCCCCGACGCCTGGGGCAAGGGTTATGCGACGGAAGCCGCGGAAGCGCTTCTCGACTACGGCTTCCAGGCGCTGCGGCTGCCGCGCGTGGTCGCGGTCGCGCTGCCGGAGAACCGGCGCTCGCTGAGGGTTCTTGAGCGGCTCGGCCTGCCCTATATTGAGGACCGGATCCATGCCGATCACCTCCATCGCTACCACGCTTTGACGCGGGCCGAGTACCTCGCGGCCCGCGAGGCGATCGTCCAGAGGGACGCCGCCGAACAGTCGGAGAGCTGACGTATCATGCAGAAGTTCATCTCGGTCTCCGGCGCCCGCGAGCACAATCTCAAGAACGTGTCCGTCGACATCCCGCGCGACGAGCTGGTGGTGATCACCGGGCTGTCGGGTTCGGGGAAATCGTCGCTGGCGTTCGACACCATTTTCGCCGAAGGTCAGCGACGCTATGTCGAGTCGCTTTCAGCCTATGCACGCCAGTTCCTGGGGCAGATGGAGAAGCCCGACGTGGACGACATCGAGGGCCTCTCGCCGGCCATCTCGATCGACCAGAAGGGCGCCAGCCACAACCCGCGCTCGACCGTCGGCACCGTCACGGAGATCTACGACTATCTGCGCCTGCTCTTCGCCCGCGCCGGCACGCCGCACTGCCCAAACTGCGGCCGGGTCATCTCATCACAGACGGTGGAGCAGATCGTGGACGCCGTCCAGACCCTGCCGGAGGGGACCCGGATCCAAATCTTGGCGCCTTTGGTGCGCGATCGCAAGGGCCACCACCAGCGGATCTTCGAAGACATTCGCAAGGCCGGCTTCGTGCGCGTGCGCGTCAACGGGGAGATCCGCGACGTCAACGAGGAGATCGAGCTCGACCGCTATAAGCAGCACAGCATCGAGGCGGTAGTGGACCGGCTGGTAGTGCGCCGGCCCGATCCAGATCATCCCGAGGAGTCCGATCAGAGCCGCCTGGCCGACTCCATCGAGACGGCCCTCGATCTGGGCGACGGCCTGGTTATCGTCAACGTGGCTGACCGCGAGAACCCGCGCGACCTGCTTTTCAGCCAGAACTTCGCCTGCGTCGTCTGCGGTATCTCACTGGGCGAGATCGAGCCACGCAGCTTCTCGTTCAACACGCCCTACGGCGCCTGCCCCGACTGTCAGGGCCTGGGCACCCGCCAGGAGATCGACCCGAACCTGGTGATCCCCAACAAGGATCTCGCCTTGAGTGAGGGCGCCATCGCCCCGTGGAGCCGCTCCAGCACCACCGAGACCTTCTACGCTCAGATGCTAGAGGCGCTGGCCGAGCACTACGGCTTCGACCTGGATACCCCCTGGAAGGATCTCGCCGACGAGGCCCGCCGGGTCGTCCTCTACGGCAGCCGCGGCGAGCGCATCCGGGTCAAGTATCTCAACAAACAGGGCCAGCCGCGCGAGTACGAGACCGAGTTCGAGGGGGTCATTCCGAATCTCGAGCGGCGCCATCGTGAGACCACCAGCGACTACATGCGCTCCGAGATCGAACGCTTCATGTCCGAGCGCCCCTGCCCGACCTGCGGCGGCACTCGCTTGAAGCCGGAGGCGCGCAGCGTGCTGGTGGCCGGCCTGGGCATCAGTGAGGTCTCGAAGTTCAGCGTCGAGGAGGCGCTGCGGTGGGTCGAGGGCCTGCGTGACCCGATGCGGCTCGCCCAGGTCAACCGTGACAACGGCCACGGCCCCGACGACGTACAGCCCGCGCTGCTGACGCCGCAGCAACAGCAGATCGCCGAGCAGATTCTGAAGGAGGTTCACGACCGCCTGGGCTTCATGGCCGACGTCGGCCTGGGCTACCTGACCCTCGACCGCACCGCCAACACCCTCTCGGGGGGTGAAGCCCAACGCATCCGCCTGGCCACCCAGATCGGCTCGCAGCTCGTCGGCGTCCTCTACATCCTGGACGAGCCCAGCATCGGGCTCCACCAGCGCGACAACGACCGCCTGATCCGCACACTGGAACGAATGCGCGATCTCGGCAACACCCTCATCGTCGTCGAGCACGACGAGGACACGATGCGGTCGGCCGACTGGATTGTGGACATGGGGCCGGGTGCCGGCGAGCACGGCGGCCGCGTCATCGCCAGCGGGCCGCTGGAGACGATCTTGTCCACCCCCGAGTCCATCACCGGCCGGTACCTCGCCGGCCAGGAATTCATTCCGGTGCCGGCCAGGCGGCGCGAGGGCAACGGCAAGAAGCTCACGATCAGCGGCGCTCGCGAGAACAACCTCAAGAACATCAGCGTCGAGTTGCCACTGGGCAAGTTCATCTGCATCACCGGCGTCAGCGGTTCGGGCAAGTCGACCCTGGTGGTCGACGTGCTCTACCGGCGGCTGGCGCAGGTGCTGCACCGGGCCAAGGCCCATCCGGGTGCCCACGACCACATCTACGGCGTCGAGAACTTGAACAAGGTCATCAACATCGACCAGAGCCCGATCGGCCGCACGCCGCGCTCGAACCCGGCCACCTACACCAATCTCTTCACCCAGATCCGGGACCTCTACGCCGGCCTGCCCGAGGCACGGCTGCGCGGCTACAAGCCGGGACGCTTCTCCTTCAACGTGAAGGGTGGTCGCTGTGAGGCCTGCCAGGGCGACGGCGAGATCAAAATCGAGATGAACTTCTTGCCCGACATCTATGTGAAGTGCGAGGTCTGCAAGGGCAAGCGCTACAACCGCGAGACCTTGCAGGTCCTCTACAAGAACAAGAGCATCGCCGACGCCCTCGACATGACGGTGGACGAGGCGCTGGAGTTCTTCGAGAACATCCCGAAGATCCGGCGCAAGCTCAAGACCCTCAGCGACGTCGGTCTGGGCTACATCCGTCTGGGCCAGCCCGCGCCGACGCTCTCCGGCGGCGAGGCCCAGCGGGTCAAGCTCGCCAAGGAGCTCAGCCGCGTCGCCACCGGCGACACGATCTACATCCTCGATGAGCCGACCACCGGCCTGCACGCCGCCGACATCGCCAAGCTCATCAAGGTACTCAACCGGCTGGTGCGCAAGGGCAACACCGTCGTGGTGATCGAGCACAACCTCGACATGATCAAAGTTGCCGACCACGTGATCGACATGGGACCCGAGGGTGGCGATGGCGGCGGCTGGATCATCGCCGAAGGCACGCCCGAGCAAGTGGCACGCACCAGGGCAAGCTTCACCGGCCAGTACCTGCGCGAGATCCTCGATCGCGACCCGCGCGTCGAGGAAGAGGTCGAGGAGGAAGAGGAGCCGGTCGAGGAGGAAGAGCTCGACGAGGGCGAGCTGGCTCCGGACGAGCTTGAGGCGCTCGAGGCGGGCTGACGGCGGGGGCCCGGCCGGCAACACTGTCAGGACATTGTCGGGGCGGGTTTTGCCTGTCACCACGATAGGCGAATCGCCCCGGCCGGAATAGGTCTTCGACCGAAGACACCCTCCAAAACCCGCCCCGACATCGTGGTATCGGCGCGGGATGTGTCGTTGGCATCACGCCGGGGGCTCACCGCCGCGCAGCCGGCTGAGTTCCGCTTCCAGTGCCGCCACGCGCGCCGCGAACTCCTCCGCGCGCTGGCGCTCGGCTTCGGCCCGCCGGAGGGCGGCCTCATCGGGCAAAAGCACCAACTCGCCGTCGGGCGCGTAGAAGCGCAGCCAGGTGTGCTCCTCACCCAGGAACGTGCCCTGCCAGGGGCCGAGCCAGAGACCCAGCTCCTCGCTCCAGAGCCAGCCACGCTCGTCGGGCGCGATCGACTCGTAGACGCCACTCGCCGCCATGCGCCAGCCGAGCAGGCGTTCCACCTCCGGTGCACAGCAGAAGTACTCCGGCGTGCGGAAGGTTTGCTCGTACAGGCGTTTCTTGAAGTTGAGATCGATCTCAGCGGTGGAGGGTGACATCAACTCGACGATGACATTCGGGTAGCGCCCCTGTTCCTCCCAGACGACCCAGGCCTCACGATCGCGGGTGCCATCGACGTCTTTCACCACAAAAAAGTCCGGCCCGCGGTAGTCGCGATTGCGCGCCTGCTCCAGACTGAAGTAGATGAACATGTTGCCGCCGACGAAGAAGTCGCGGCGGTCGCGCCAGTAGGTGTGGACACAGTCGATCAGCAGGTTCATCTCCTGGCGATGCCAGTTGCTTTCCAAGGGAATCCCATCCTCGGTGGGTAGTTCCAGCGCTGGCATCTCAATCGGCGGATCGAGCAGCTCTGGCGATTTGAGATCAACCATCAAGGCTCCTTCCCATACCACGCGGGCGGAATAGATTCAAGGGTAGCATAGTGGGGGGCATTTGGCAACGTCGCTGGTCTCGTTGTCAGGGCGGCTCAATTGCCCGGGTGCCGCCCCTGTTTCCTCCGGGCAGGCGCACGCTGGGGTGTCAAGTGGTCGGCGGCAGTCCCGGAGACCACCACGAAGGTGCATCGCACCTCGGCGGCCCGACTGGCGGACCGCCCTGTCAAGCCGCCTTCTCGACGACCAGCAGGTGGCTCAGGCCGAGAATGCGGGCCGGGCTCTGCTCGAGCAGGTAGGTGATCGCACGCGCGGCCCGGCCGGCGGTGGGGCGCCGGCGGGCGAGGTTGTCGTAGCCGGGAAAGATCTGGCTGTGGTGAACCACTGTTACCGGCAAGCCGGCCAGGAGGTCCCGCAGACCGCGCGCGGTGTAGGCCCGGACGTGGGGCGCGAGGCGATCGCGCACCGGGTCGGGGAGGTAGTTCACCAGGGGGATGTTGCCGAAGTGGTACTGACCGCGCCAGAAGATGCCGTGGGTCTCAAAGAGCCAAAGCCGGTTGGGCACGAAGATGACCGCACGCCCTTCGGGACGCAGCACGCGGACCATCTCCGCCATGGCGGCGCGATCGTCCTGGACGTGTTCGAGAACCTCATGCGAGAGGGCCAGATCGAAGCTGCCGTCCGGGAAGGGCAGCCTTTCCGCCGCGGCCACCCCGACCAGGCCCAGCTCGGCCGCCTGGCGGGCGCGCGCAAAGTCATACTCAGTGCCAACGGCCAGGGGCGCGTCTCGCGCCAGTTGCTCGAGGTACATCCCCACGCCGGTACCGATATCAATCACAGCCCGAGCCGCCGCCAGCCGGCCCCACCGGGCGATCATAGCCAGCCGCCGGTCCTGCCCAAAACGCCAGACGTAGCTCGGCTCACCCAGTCGGGCCGCCGCGTCGCTCGGGGTTCTCATCGATGCTCCAGTTACGAATGCCTGGCAACGTCACCGCTCTAACACCGCCTCACATGGAGATCGGAGATGAACAGAGGTTCCACTCCGTCTCCACCAACATCCCAATTCCAGGGCACACGAGGTAAACCGGGGCAGATGTGCTCAGGTTCTTCGAACTTGTCACACCTCACCCCCGCCGGTAGAATACCAGCAGACGGGTCCTTGCGGCAACACGGCCTATGAGAAAGCAACACCGATGTAACCAGCGGCGTGCTGAAGGCATCTGTTCTACAGGCAACAGCACCCCGGTGCCGGCGCGGTACCACTGTGGGATAGTGCCATAGTACCTTTTGCTCATATTAGAGAATAGAGTGGGTCGCGTGGGCGAGTGCATCGCGCTCGCCCACGCGACACCAATATGAGCGGAACCTTTTGCGAGACCTTCGGCGCGCCTCCCCGTGGCAGGCGCGAAGGAGTCAAGGGTAGGAGAACAGATTATGGAAGACGTCATCATTATCGGATCGGGTCCCGCCGGGCTGACCGCGGCCCTGTATGCCGCGCGGGCCAATCTCGCACCGCTCGTGATTACGGGCAACGAATTTGGGGGACAGGTCGCCATCACCGCTGATGTCGAGAATTATCCTGGCTTCCCGGAGGCGGTCAGTGGGCCGGAATTGGTCGAGAAGATGCGAGCCCAGGCCGAGCGATTTGGCGCGCGTTATGACTACGACGAGGTGGTCGCCGTCGACTTCAGTGTCTGGCCGCGCAAGATCAAGACCCACAGCAATGAGTACGAGGCGAAGGTCGTGATCATTACCACCGGCGCCTCAGCCAAGCGTTTGGGCGTGCCGGGCGAGAAGGAGCTCACGGGCCGGGGCGTTTCCTACTGTGCGACCTGTGATGGCTTCTTCTTCCGCGGCAAGGAACTGGTCGTGGTTGGTGGTGGGGACTCGGCTGTCGAGGAGGGGCTCTTCCTCACGAAGTTCGCCACCAAGGTCCGTGTCGTCCACCGGCGCGATCAGCTGCGTGCGGGTGTCCTCTTGCAGAAGCGAGCCTTTACCAATCCTAAGATGGAGTTTATCTGGAACACGGTGGTGACGGAGGTCAATGGCAATGGCGCGGTGAACTCCGTTACGACCCAAAACCTCGAAACCGGGGAGGTCAGCGACCTCAAGACCGACGGGGTTTTCGTCTATATCGGCCACTATCCCAATAGTGATCTTTTCAAGGGCGTGTTGGAGATGGATGCGCACGGCTACCTGATCACCGATGAGCGCAAGCGCACCAACGTTCCGGGGGTCTTCGCCGCGGGTGAGATCGCCGATCCGATCTTCCGCCAGGTCGTCACCAGTGCTGGGGAGGGCTGCAAGGCCTCGATGCAGGCCGAAAAGTGGCTGTCCGAGTTGGAGAGCCGGCCGGAGCCGGTTGGTCCAGGTCGAAGCCTGGCGAGCTGGTAGACTTTTCACTCAACGACGCTCCAGAGGCGCCGGCCCACACGGGCCGGCGCCTCTTGTTGTTGACGGTTCAAGGGAACTCTTGAGCGAACCGCAACGTTTTGGGAGTAGCCGTGCGGCGCGCCGGTGCTGGAGGCGCGCGGAACTCCTCAGGTCGCCGCCAGCTATGCTACAATGAACTGCGCCCGGTGCCGCCGACTCGCCGAGTGGCGCTGCGTGCGAAGCACCAATAGGCTTACGATCCGAGAGACGTTGGGAGGAGGCCGAGGGTTGGGCGCGTGGACCGGGGCGGCCTGCTCCTATCGCTGGCGCTGCGGCGGGCCGCACGCTACGCGGTTTGGCCGAACAAACATCGCGCCATCTGGCAGATCGCGGGATGATTCGCGTGGCTGATGGCAACCGCGAACCGCAGGGCTAGACTGTCGTTGTTGGGCAAATTGTGAATTTGTCCTCCTTCTTGAGGAACGATCCTGAGCATGCGATCTCCCTTTTGTGCATTTCGGTGCTATCTGCCAGACCTCTGGCGCCTGATGGCCCTGGTGCTGCTCCTCAGCGCGCTGCTCCCCCTGGCTGCCTCCGCTCAAGGCCCGGGGATCAGCCTGGCCCCTCAGGCACTCTACAATGGAGCGGTCAAGTACGGCGAATGGCTGCCGATCCGCGTGCGGCTCGAGAACAGTGGCGCCGACGTGCGTGGCCGTGTTCAGGTTCGCATCGGCAGTGCCGGACAGCGGGCCGTGACACACGCGCAGGCCGTCGAATTGCCCCGGGGGGCCCGGAAGGATGTGACCCTCTACGTCTTGCCCAACACGTTCACGCGGCGCGTGACGGTCGAATTTGTCGCCGACGGGCAGCCCCGCGATGGCGAGCCGCTGCGCCAGGCAGAGGTCGCCGTGCAGCCGGTGCCCAACATCCGCCTCGTGAGTGCCGCGATCAGCGGTGGCGGTGAGGGCCTCGATGCGCTGGCCGGGCTCAAGCTGACATCGCGCCGCAACGACTCGCTGCTGGTGCCGCTGACGCTCGACACCCTCCCAGAGCGGGCCGAGGGGTTGCGCACCCTGGACGTGTTGGTCATCACGGGCGTGGATACCGGTGGGCTGGCACCGGCCCAGCAGGCGGCGTTGACCGAGTGGGTCACCCTGGGAGGCACGCTGGTGCTTGGCGGGGGTCCCAACGCGGCGCGCACTCTCACAGGCGTGCCAGGGGCCCTGCAGCCCGTCAGGCTGACCGGTGATCTCGCGCTGGAGCGGCTGACGGCGCTCGAGCAGGTTGCCGGCGAGCCGATCCGCGTCGCCGGCCCTTTTCCCACGGCTCAGGGGGTTCCATTGCCCGAGAGCAGCGTGCGGGTCGAGCAAGAAGGGCTGCCACTGGTCGTCGGGCGCCGGGTTGGCCAGGGCACGGTGCTCTGGCTGGCCCTCGATCCGGCCCTCAGCCCGTTCGATGCCTGGGCGGGCGCCGGCGCGTTTTGGGCCACCCTGCTGGACGAGATCGCACCGTACCCCTTCGATCTTCCGCCCGATGTCTCACCCCGCCAGATGAGCAGCGAGCAGATCGGCTACGCGCTCACGAACTTGCCCTCGCTGGATTTGCCCTCGCTGCGCCTGCTCGTCCCGCTTCTGCTGGTGTACATCGTGGTGGTTGGCCCGCTCAACTACCTGGTCCTGCGCTGGCAGCGGCGGCTGGAACTCGGCTGGATCACGATCCCGGTGGTCACGCTGCTCTTTTCGGCCGGAGCCTACGCCATCGGCTTTCAATTGCGCGGCGGTGATGTGATCATCAACCAGGTCTCGACGATCCAGCTTCAGGCGAACAACCAGCGAGGGGCGAGCTACGTCCGCTCGTTTGTTGGGATCTTCTCGCCCGCCCGCCGCGACTACAGCGTAGAGCTGCCGGGGGACGTGCTGGTGAGCGCACTCAACCTGCAGGGAAACCCCTTCGGGCCGGACAGCCCCGCGGGGGGCGGGCGCGAGTTGCTCATCCTGCAGGGTCAGCCGACAACGGTCCAGGGCCTCAGCGTCAACCAGTGGTCCATGCAGAGTTTCATGGTCGAATCTGTCGATCCCACGGCGGCCGTCGAGGCGGCGCTCTCGACGCACGGCGCGACGATCGTGGGGACGATCAAGAATGCATCCAATCAGATGTGGCGCGACGCGGTGCTCGCCGAGGGGTCCCAATTCCAGCGCCTCGGTGATCTGGCGCCGGGCCAGCAGGCAGAGGTGCGGCTCGATGTGGGGAGTATGAGAAATGAGGGCGGGCCGCCGCTCGGCTGGCTCCTGTTCCAGGACCGCGTCAACGAGCTCTCGCGCACCGGTCCACCGCGCGACGTGCAGAGCAAGCAGCAGATCCTCGATGCGATCTTCAGCGGACCTTTGGGACCCAAGGGGGCCTCCACAAGTGTCCCGGGCATCGGCCCCCTGTTCATCGCCTGGGCCGATGCCCCGCCACTCCCGGTGACGCTGCCTGACTACCGGGTGAGCCACGTCAGCACGACTCTGGTGTACGGCCGTCTCCCCCTCCGCTTCGGCGATGGCGAGGTCAATCTCCCGGCCGGGTTGGTGACGCCGCAGATCGAGGCGGACGGCAACCGCTATCTCTGCTACAGCCCGCGCGGGCCCGGTCTTGCCCCCGATTTCGACAAGATGAGCATGTCGTTCCGGCTTCCGCCCGAACTGCACGATCTCCAGGTGTCGGAACTGGCACTCCACATCTCCAGCGACGGCGGCTGGTTCAGCCCACCGGCGGTGCAGATGTGGGCGTGGGAGCAAGGGGCCTGGGTCTCGGCCGGCGACGACCTGCAGATCGGTCGCAATCCCGTCGCCGAGCCCGCGCGCTTCGTCCGCGACGGTGTGATCCGCCTGCAGGCCGTCAACGAGACGCGCGATCGGGGCGGCTGTATCTATTTCGATATTGCAGTGCGGGGGGTGAAGGGTTGAAGGTTGGGAAGGTTGGGAAGGTTGAAGGTTGGGAAGGTTGAAGGTTGAGGGTCGGTTGCAGGTGGGGAGGTTGAAGGTTGGAGGCGGACGCCAGATCGGGCGGGGAGGCCTGGATCTGGCGATCCAGGCCGAGCGGTGGTGGCTTCAGCTGCTCTTGGTGGATGGCCAGGTCGGGCGGTGCTAGCCACAGCTGCTCCCGGCGGATCGTCAGATCCGGCGGCGCGGGCCTGGATCTGGCGATCCAGGCCGAGCGGTGATAGCTTCAGCTGCTCTTGGTGGATGGCCAGGTCGGGCGGTGCTAGCCACAGTTGCTCCCGGCGGATCGTCAGATCCGGCGGCGCGGGCCTGGATCTGGCGATCCAGGCCGAGCGGTGATAGGCTCGGTTGCTCGGGTGGCTGGCCAGGCGGAGTGGTGGTCGCCTCAGCTGCTTTTGGCGGAGCGTCAGGCGGAGCGGTGGCAGTTTGAGCTGCTCCCGGCGGATCGTCAGATCCGGCGG
>DOUV01001047.1 GCA_003520455.1 Chloroflexota bacterium
CCCGGCAGAACGCCCAGCGCCTCCAGGTGGGGAAACGAATCGGTCATGTGGGGCAGGTGGAGCGCGGCGACAAATTCTTCCTGGAAATGCGGGTCCACCGCCGTCTCGACGTAATCGACTCGCCGGGCTGCTCTGGCGGCCTCGATGCGGCGCGCCTTGCTCAACAAGGCGATACGGGCACCATCCCCCGCGGCGTTGCCGACGGCGTAGACGTGTTCCAGTTCGCAGTCGGGGTAGAGGCCCAGGATCATGGCGCGCAGGGGATCGATGTAGCTCCCGAAGGCACCGGCGAGCACGATCTTATCGACCTTCGTGACCCCGCGGCGCCGCATCAGGAGCTTGCACCCGGCATACAAGGCCGCCTTCGCCAGCTGGATGTTGCGAACATCGTCCTGGGTAACGACGATTTCCTGTCCGGTCGCCGTCTGGTCGGCCGTGGCGAGCACGTACTCTCCCTTGGGACCGTTCCAGCGCAACCGCGGCGTGGTGGCCTCGGGCTCCAGACGTCCATCCGGCCGCATGAGGCCAGATGTGTAGAGTTCGGCCACGGCTTCGATGATGCCGGAGCCGCAGATCCCGGTCGCTCCGATCTCCTCCGGCGGCACCTCGTCCGACCAACGCTCACTGCCGATGACTCGGAAGCGTGGCTCCCCGGTGGCCAGGTCGATCCGGACACGCTCGATCGCCCCCGGCGCGGCCCGTTGGCCGTGGGTGATCTGGGCACCCTCGAAGGCCGGGCCGGTGGGACTGCTGGCGCTCAGCAGGCGCTCGCGGTTGCCCAACAAAATCTCGGCGTTGGTGCCCACGTCAATCACCAGCATCAGGTCGTCCTGCTGGTCGGGCGCCTCGGCGATCAGGACGCCCACGTTGTCGGCGCCAACGTGACCCGCTTCGAGGGCCATGAAGTGGACGTTGGCCCCCGGATGAAGCTTGAGCCCCAGCTCGCGGGCCTTGACGTCAACCGGGGCATGGGTTGCCAGGGTGAAGGGCGCCGCGCCCAGATCGGTCGGGTCCAGGCCGAGGAAAATGTGGTGCATGACGGTATTGCCCACCACGACCATCTCGTGGACGTCCCGCGCGCGCAACCCCGCCGCGTGCATGGCCAGGCCGGTCAGCTTGTTGAGCCCCTTGATAATGGCCTCGTGCATCGTCCGCAGGCCATCGGCGTGCATCATCGCGTAGCTGACCCGGCTCATCAAGTCCTCACCATAGGTCACCTGGGGGTTCATCATCGCTTCGCTCGCCAGCACCTCGCCAGTGTGCAGGTTGCAGAGGTGAGCGGCCACGGTCGTCGAGCCGAGGTCCACTGCCAGGCCGTAGAGGCCCTCGTGGTAGCCCGGCTGCACGTCGATGACCTCAGCGTCGTTCCACACCACGACCGTCACACCTTGCTTCCCCTCTTTGAGCGCGGCACCGAGCCGGCGGAGGGCCTGCAGATCGATGCGCAACCCCTCAAAGCCCCATTCTCGGTGCAACGCCTCCTGAAGGCGCTCCCAGTCGCCTTTACGCTCACCGAGCCGGTGTGGCTCAACCTCGACAAAGACCTGGCGAAGGATCGGATCGAGCTCAATCGCACGCTCGGTCGCCGTCTTGCGGATGATCTGCTTGCGTGCCTGGCTCTCGGGCGGCACTGTGACCAACACGTCGCCGGTGACGCAAGCTGCGCATGAGAGGCGCACCGTGCCGGGCTGAGGACCATTGCGGTGGGCAAAGTAGTCGCGCTCGTTGGCGCCGGCCGGGGTAACGTGGTCGGTGGCCGATTCGATCCCATGTTTCGGGAAGCTGCCGGCCTCGATGAGGACCTTGCATTTACCGCACGTCTGGCGGCCACCGCAGATGCTATCAATGTCAACGCCGAGCTGGCGAGCCGCATCGAGCAGCGCGGTGCCTTCAGCAATCTGGGCCTGCCGACCCGATGGTTGGAATACCACGAGATGGGTTTTCATGGACGGGTTGAATTTTCCAACCTTTAACCTCCAACTCATACCGGCTGCAGGACGCCCTGGCCGCGCCGGCTGGCCATGTAGGCCTTGGCGATGTCCACCGCCACCGCCGCGTCGCGCCCGTAGGCATCAGCGCCGACGGCCCTGGCAAACACCTCGGTCACCGGCGCTCCGCCGACCATGACGAAGATGCGGTCGCGGAGCCCCTCATCCTTCAGAGCCTGGACGACAACCCTCATGTAGGGCATGGTCGTGGTCAGAAGGGCACTCATCCCGATGATGTCGGCGTGGTGCTCCTTGACGGCGTTGAGGAAGGACTCGGCATCGTTGTTGATCCCGAGATTGATGACCTCGAAGCCGGCGCCCTCCATCATCATCGCCACCAGGTTCTTGCCGATATCGTGGATATCGCCTTTGACCGTGCCGATAACCATCGTCCCGACGCGTTCGGCCTCGGTCTCAGTGAGGAGCGGTCTCAGGACTTCCATGCCCCCCTTCATAGCATTGGCCGCCATCAGCACCTCGGGGACGAAGAGAATGCCGTCGCGGAAATCGACGCCGACGATGTCCATCCCCGCCACCAGGCCTTGATCCAGAACCGCCTGGGGGGTGAACCCGCGACTCAGGGCCTCGTTGGTTGCCCCGACAACCTCATCCTTCAGGCCGTCGTAGAGATCGTCCTGCATCTGCAGAAACAGGTCTTCGCTCGACACATTCGAAAAATCCATGCTCGTATTCTCCTCAAGGACGTGGGCGCGCTGCGTCACGCAATCGCATCACAAACGGCGAATCACGCCACTACTCATCCAACAAGACCACCGGTTCCTGATAGTAGCGGACCCGTCGGCGGGCCAATTTCTCTTGCACGAGATGATCGAGCCAGGCACTCTTCGCGCCTAGCGGCTCATCCGCACGCAGACGCTGCAACGGGGCATTCAGGCGCAACACCCGGCCGGGAATGACGAAGCGGGTGATCCCGGCGGGCATGACTCGACCCTCGGTCGCGATGCGCAACACGCTTTCGGGAGTGAACTGTGGGAAGACGACCAGAGCCACCATCTCAGGATACTGGGCTCTCAGGACATCACGGTCGGTGACGAGCGTGCGCTCGACGCGTCCCCACCCGGTGTAGCAGTTCACCGTAGCGTTGAGCACATCGAGCCAATCGCCTTCAGCATCAGGCGCGACCTCCAGCAAAAAGCCGCGGTTATCAGCGGTCAGCAAGTAGGCCAGCGCGTTGCGGGCCCGCATCGCCTCTTGAATGTGATCCACCGGCACCGCCGTCAGCTTCAGGCCCGGCACGTGTTGTAGAGTCTTGAGCAAGCTGGAGACCTCACCGCCGGAGATGGCATGATACCAGGTGTGAAGCTGCACGCCCTCATCTTCCTCGGGCGAGACGACCTGGACGATGGTGTGCGGAAAGTTGAGTTGCTTGAGGGCTGTCGTCCGCGTAGCGCCATCGAGCACGACATAGTGATCGCCCCATTCGGCCACCACCGGCGGATTGACCAGGCGACCCTCTTCTTCGAGGCGCGCGGCCAGATCGGCAACCCGTCGGGGGTCGAAGGCCTCGTGCGGGACCACCTTCTCCAGTGGCACGATCTTCAGCGCGAGCGTCTCCGAGGCGCGTTGGCGCCGCAGTACGGCCAGGACTTGCTCGACCACCGAGAGGGCAGCGGCCCGCTGGGCATCCTCGGTGCTGGCGCCGATGTGCGGCGTGGCAACCACCTTAGGGTGGCCGGCGAGGGCACTGTCCACGTTCGGCTCATGCTCGAAAACGTCGAGCCCGGCACCGGCCAGCCGGCCCTCTTCGAGCGCCGTCAGCAGCGCCGGCTCGTCCACCACGCCACCACGGGCGGTGTTGATCAGGTAGGCCGTCGGCTTCATCAGAGCCAACTCGTTGGCGCCGATCAATCCCTCGGTCTCCGGGCGCATCGGGACGTGGAGCGTGACAAAGTCAGACTCGCGCAACAGATCGGGGAGGTCGCGCTGCTCGACACCCCACTCCAGCGCCAGCTCCGGCGTCAGGCGCGGTTGGTTCACGATCACCCGCATGCCGAAGGCCTGCGCGCGTTTCGCCACCTGTCGACCAATGCGGCCGAAGCCAATGATACCGAGCGTCCTCCCCGACAGGTCACTGCCCATCGACTGGGATTTCTCCCAGCGGCCCGCCTTCATGCTCTGGTCGGCCGCAATCAGCCGGCGCGCCAGGGCCAGCATCAGCGCCAGGGTGTGCTCGGCGACGGCGATGGTATTGGCATCCGGCGAATTGACGACTTCAACCCCTTGAACACGAGCCGCCGAGACATCAATGTTATCGAGGCCAGCGCCCGCCCGCGCGATCACGCGCAGGCGGTGACCGTAGTTGATCACCGACGCGGGCACTTTGGTGGTGCCCCGCACGATGAGCGCATCGTAGTTGCCGATGATTTGCTCGAGCTCACTGCGGGAGAGGCCCGGCCGGATATCGACGGTGGCGTGCTGGCGCAGCAACGCGACGCCATCTTCATGGACCGGATCGGCGATCAGGACATTCAGAGAGCCGGGATTCATCGTACCTCCGAGCTTCCGATGTACGTCTCAACAGCCATGAAGAGGCGATCCAAATCGGGATCGGTCACCTCGCCCATGTGCGCGATGCGGAAGGATCTGTCCTTGAGGGGGCCGTAACCGTTGGAGATCTCCATCTCCAGGGTCGCAAGATAGCGGTTCAGTGCCCCGACGTCGATGCCACGCGTGTTGGCAACGGTCGTCACCGTCGGCGAGCGATAGCCCTCCTCCGCCATCAGGCCAAAACCAGTCGCCAGCGCCCAGCGCCGGGTCTTCTCGGCCAACGCCGCGTGACGGGCAAAGCGAGCCTCAAGCCCCTCATCGAAGATGAAATCGAGCTCGAGGCTGAGGGCCCGCATCAGCGAGATCGCCGGCGTGGCGGGGGTGGTATTTCTTTTGAGGTACTTCTCGAGGGTCAGAAAGTCAAAATACCAGCCGCGATCCGGGATGGACGCAGCGCGCTCGAGCACGCGGTCAGCGACCGCGGCGAAGGCCAGACCCGGCGGCACTGCCAGGGCCTTTTGCGAGGAGGTCAGGCAAACATCCAGACCCCACTCGTCGGTGGGTATTTTGACCCCACCGAGGGACGAGACAGCATCCACGAGCACGAACGTGTCCGGGCTGAGCTCCCGCACAGTGGCCGCGATCGCACCGACCGGGCTGGTGACGCCGGTACTGGTCTCGTTGTGGACGACGGTGATCGCATCCACGGGGCCGTCGCGTAATGCCGCCGTCAGCGCCTCACCGACCTGTTCGGGCTTGACGGCGGTAGTCCACTCGACGTCCACACGGATCGTCTCCTTGCCACAGCCCCGAGCAACATCGTACCACCGCTGGCTGAAAGCGCCGTTGACGAAACTGATCACGCGGCGGCGGACGGCGTTACGAACCGCCCCCTCCTGCAGACCTGAGCCGGAAGAAGCCAGAATATAGACCCGATTCCGGGTAAAGAAAAGCTGTTTGAGTTGTTCTTCGACCTTTGCGAATAGCGTTTCGAACTCGTCGCTGCGGTGGCCGATCATGGGCGCAGCCTGTGCGGCAAGGACCTCAGGCAGCACGTCCGTGGGACCGGGAATGAAGAGCCGTTGATGCGGCTTCGTTGTTGGTCGCGTGGTCATATGAATGGTTCTCCCTGCCATGGCCAATGATTCGGGCACGTTTCTCGCACGTCACCGGTAGCACGGAGCGCGTTGCGGTGCTCCTCGGCCCCAAATCTCCAGCCCCGGAGAGAATAATGTCTCAGCTCCTGGCTACTGGTTGCGTTGCTCCGCACCGCCCACTGGCGCCTGGACCAATGGATCCCACACTATCCGAACCATTGATGAATAGGAAGCACGACAAGGAACAGTTTGGGCTGATCGAATCGGTTTGTCCAGTTATGGAGGCTGATCCGCGCGCCTTTCGAGTGCTCCGCGCCGTCGCGCGGCAGAATGCCCTCTCAACGCTCAGCCGCCG
>DOUV01000703.1:0-12185 GCA_003520455.1 Chloroflexota bacterium
CTGTGCAGACGACGCTGCTCCGCCTGGCGGCCGGCGGCTTCGTGGTGGACACGCCCGGCATCCGAGAGTTTGGGCTCAGCGACCTGCACCGGCACGAACTGGCCCGATTCTTCCCGGAGATTGCCGCACTGGCGCCTCACTGCCGCTTCAAGGACTGCGCTCACAGCGATGAGCCAGAGTGCGCCGTGCGCGCCGGGGTGAGCCAGGGTGAGATTCTAACCAGCCGGTATCACAGCTACCGGCAGATCTACGCCAGTCTCCCCACATAGCGCAATCGGAGGCTATCACGGGCCGTCCCACAGATCACGCTCGGGAATGGGTATGGGTACGCGCATGCACCGGCCCATTCCCGAGCGCACCTCCTGGCTCATCACCGGAAACAGCGCCCCGCACAGAGATCGATAGAAGGCTACCTCGATGCACCCACAAAGAGCGCAAAGAACTTCTTGCGGTCGCTGCGGTCCATTCTCCGATCCGGCTTGCCAGGCATACCCCATTAGCAGAGGTTTACCCTACGTGGCTAACCGTGAGACGGCGGGATCAACAAGACCTTCCCCTTCGTCTTGCGGCCTTCCATGGAAGCATGAGCCTCAGCGGCTTCGGCCAGCGGCAGAATCTTGTCGATTCGAACGTCGAGCTCGCCTGCGCCGATCCACTCGAACAGGTCCCCGGCCCGCTGCAGCAGCTCGCTCCGGTCGGCAATAAAGTGGGACAGGTAGGGGCGGGTCACAACCAGCGACCCCTTGCTTGAGAGAGCGGACAGATCGAATGGTGGTACCACCCCGCTGGAGCGGCCGTACAGAACCATCCCGCCTCGCGGTTTCAGGCAGTTCAGCCCCTTGTCGAAGGTCGTCTTGCCCACCGAATCGTATACCACGTCCACACCCTTGCCACCGGTCAGGCGCTTCGTCTCCCACTCGAAGTCGGCCTTGGTGTAGAGGATGACCTCATCGGCACCGGCTTCGCGAGCCAGACGCGCCTTTTCCTCGGTCGAGACCGTGCCGATCACCCGCGTGCCCCATCGTTTGAGCATCTGGACGAGGAGGAGGCCCGTCCCACCGGCCGCCGCGTGAACGAGTGCGGTCGCGCCGGCGTGGAGCGGGCAGGTGCTCTCGGTAAGATAATGGGCCGTCAACCCCTGAAGCATGACCGCCGCTGCCAACCGGCTGTCCACCCCTTCGGGAACGGGCGCGAGGGTCCAGGCCGGCACGACGGCATACTCCGCGTAGGAGCCCAGTTGCATGCAGTAAGCAACACGGTCCCCTGGCCGAACCCCAGAGACTCCGGGACCGACAGCATCTACCACCCCGGCGCCTTCCATACCCAGGGTGAACGGCAACCGGCTCGCGAGATTCCCCGTACTTCCCCTCCGCTGGTTGATATCAATGAAGTTGACGCCCGCCGCCTCGATCCTCACCCGCGCTTCACCCCTACTGGGCTCAGGACGTCCTGTGTCCTCGTAGCACAGGACCTCAGGACTGCCGAATGTGTGTGCTCGAACCGCCCACATGAGTTTCGCTCCTCTTCCCGGAGGACGATAATCTTACAACGCCGTCGCAAGAATCGCGGTGAGGTCAGCCTCGGCGAGCGGCCGAGGGTTGTGCTTGAGCGACGCAGACGGCAGCGCTTCCTGGATGATGAGAGGAAAATCCGCCTCAGTCACCCCGAACTCCCGCAACCGGGTCGGGAGCTCGATCCGGCGGATCAACTGCCGCACCTTCAGGACGCCGAGCCGGGCGGCTTGTGCCACCGGGAGGCCGCCCGGCGCCGCTCCCAAAGCGTAGCCGACCTGGGCGTACTTCTGCTCGGCCCAGGGCAGATTGTAGGCCATGACGTGCGGGAGCAGCATCCCGCACACAGTACCGTGCGGGATCCCATAGCGAATACCCAGAGGGTGGGCCAGGCCATGAACCCCGCCCAAGCGCGCATTGGCGAGGGCTATTCCAGCCAGTAAGCTGCCGTAGAGCATATCCGAGCGCGCTTCAAGGTCGGTGCCGTCCTGATAGGCCCAGACCAGCGAGCGCCCGATGAGACGGATTGCCTCGCTCGCCAGCGCATCGGTCGTGGGCGAGGCGCCGGTGGACACGAAGGCCTCCACCGCCTGACACAAGGCGTCACTGCCCGTGGCGGCCATGACGGACCGCGGGAGACTGCTCGTCAGCTCCGGATCGACCAGCGCGACGCGGGCAAACCAGTCGTCGGAGCGGATGCTCTCTTTGCACTGTCGCATCGGGTCGCTGAGAACGGCATTCTGGGTGACCTCAGCCCCACTCCCCGCCGTGGTCGGCGCGGTGATCAGTGGGAGCCCCGCCCCCTCCAGCGGCCGCCCCTGGAAATACTCGGCCACCGAACCAGGTAGGCAGGCCAGGCCGGCGATAGCCTTGGCCGTATCCATCGCGCTGCCACCACCCACTCCGACAACGATCTCGCAGCCATCTTTCCGGAGTTGGGCGATGCCCGCTTCCACCAGTTCGATGGTCGGCTCGCCGCGCACTTCGGCAAACAGGCTGGCAGCCACCCCGGCGGCGGCCAGGCTCCCCAGCAGGCGGTCGAGGAAACCAACCCGCCGGGCCGCACCAGCCCCACAGACGAGCAGCGCGTGGCTCCCCAGGATGGCCGCCCCGTCGCCCAGGTGGGCGATACAGCCCACCCCCGTCACAACGCGCGTCGGCAGGTGGAACAGAGGCATGAGCTTTCCTCCCAGCTTTCCCTCATGGCCGGATGCATCCGGCTATGCCGGGAATGACCTCAAGCGTGAAACGTGATAAGCGTCCTTGCAAGAATCCTCACGCCTCACGTTTCACATTACCATAAATTCCTCCTCTTGTGCACCGCGAACGCCCAGTCGCTGTGTCACCGAATGAGGCTCTCACACCACCGCCAGCGCCGCCTTGGCCCAGGCTGCGGCAGCGGGCGCGTCAGCCGCGAAAATATCGGCGCCAATCTCGTCGGCGAACTGCTGGGTAACAGGGGCGCCGCCCACCATAAGTGTCACCTGGTCCCGGACGCCGGCTTCCTTCAGTGCCTTAACGACCAGCCGCATGTTTCTCACGGTGGTCGTCAACAGCGCGCTCAGACCGACGAAGGTCGGTTGGTGTTCCTGCACTGCGTCGACAAATTGCTCCGGGGACACGTCCACACCCAGGTCTATCACGGCGAACCCGGCCCCTTCGAACATCATCGCCACGAGGTTCTTGCCGATATCGTGGACGTCACCCTTGACGGTCCCGAGCACCACCTTGCCCACAGGCTCGACATCGGCCGTGAGGAGGTAGGGCTTGAGAATCCCCAGCGCCGCTTTCATCGCACGCGCCGCGGCGAGCATTTCAGGCACGAAGCACTCCTGCTTCTCAAAGCAGCGACCGACCTCCTCCATCGCGGCGATCAACGCCTCGTCGAGAATCGCCGCCGGGTCGCAGCCGGCCGCGAGCGCCTGGCACACTTGTTCAGTGGTCCGGCGGGCATTGCCCTCGAAAACGCTTTCAAAAATAGTGTCCAGTACGGCATCGACATCGTTGAGCATCGTATTTTCTCCTTGATCCTTCGTTCTATCGCTCTTCAACCATATGCTGCCAGCGGACGCAAAGCGTGATCGGACTCGCTCCCTCGGTCGCTATTCCAACGCTTTCTTTATTCCAGCAATGATCTCTTTCTTGCCGACGGTGACAGCTTCCAGGAGCACGGCATTCGAAGGCTGAGGCGTATCTGGGGCCGCTACCCGTACAATCGGGCCTTCCAGGTACTCGATGGCGTCCTCTGCAATGAGTGCCGCTATTTCAGCCCCAACGCCCCCTGTCTTGCAGCCCTCGTAGGCCACGACGACCCGACCGGTTTTCTTCACTGAGCGTAAGGTGGCACATCCGGCCGCTGCTCCGCAGCTCCTGTCAGTTGTCCGTTGCCCGTTGTTTGTTGTACCGGCGGTCTCAGAGGCCGGCGAGTGTGTACAGGTGATCCCAGGGTTCTCGCATCGCCTCGAGCAAGCGTCTGTACTCGGCGTAGCGCGCCAGGTAGTGAGGCGTGGCCGCCGCATTCGGTTCCTGGCGGCGCTCGATTCGCACGGCGCGGGCGACCGCCTCGGCGTGATCCTTATACACCCCCGCGCCGATGCCCGCGCAAAGCGCCACCCCCCGCGCGCCAATCTCGGTGCCCGCCGGCACCTCCATCGGCAGTTGCAGGGCATCTGCGAAGATCTGGACCCACACCTGGCTCCGAGCGCCGCCACCGGTGAGTCGAGCCCTATCGATCCGCGCCCCCGCGGCGCGCAGTTTTTCGATGTGATTCAGGTGGCCGTAAACGACGCCCTCGTACAGGGCGCGCAGCAGATGTGCTTTCGTGTGCCAGCCGGCGATGCCGTAGAAACCGGCTCGAGCGGTTGGCTGCACGTTCGAGCCGAACAGGAAAGGATGGAAGATGATATCGGTGCTCCCGGGCGGCAGGCTGGCGACCTTCTCATTGGAAACTTCATACACTGAGATGCCGCGAGCCCTGGCTTCAGCCTGCTCTTCGGCACAAAATTGGGTGATGAACCACTCCAGATTTGTCGCCGAGGTTGCGCTGGCCTCGACCGTCAGCCATAGACCGGGCACCGTGTAGAGCGTGGTCATGAACAGGGTCGGGTCCACGATAGGGTCGGCGGTCACGATCTCGTTGATGCTCCAGGTACCAGCGACGATGCAGATCTGTCCTGGATCGACGACCCCCGCCCCGAGTGCGCTGGCGTCCACGTCAAAGAGCCCACCCACCACGGGCGTTCCGGCGAGCAGCCCGGTTTCCCCCGCCGCCCGGGGCGTCACCCGCCCGGCAACCTCGAAGCTATGGACCGGTGTCGGCAGCGCCCGAAACACCTCACTGATGCCGTACCGCTCCAACAGCTCCGGGGAGTAGCGCCTGGTTCGCTGGTCCAGCAGGCTGGTCGCGCTGATGTCGGTGAAGTCGGTGGTGATCTCGCCGGTCAGACAATATTTGATGTAGTCCTTGCACAAGAGTACCGCCCCGATTCGCGCATAGGCATCCGGCTCGTTCTGTTTGAGCCAGGCGAGCAGCGCGTTGGGCTGGGCGGGCCAGAAGGACTGCAACGTGCGAGGAAAGACCTGCGAGTGCAGCTCCTTCTTATCCCATCCGGCGAGAACATCTGCCGCTCGCGTGTCCATCGACCCGATACCAGGCCGGAGCGGATTCATGTGCCTGTCGAGCAAGTACAGCCCGTTGCCGTGACCCGAGACGCCAACACCGACAATCTCTCCTGGCTTGATCCTTGATGCCGAAATCGCTTCCCGGATGGCATCGGCAGTGCCGGCCCAAAGCCCGTACATGTTCCGCTCGGTCCAGCCCGGATGCGGATACTGCATCTCACTTTTTCGGCCGGCAACTTGAATCTCGCGGCCTTCCAGATCAAAAATCGCCGCTTTGGAGACGGTGCTCCCGTTATCGATGCCGAGAAGATACTCAGCCATGAGTGCCACCCCTTTTCACCGCACTCGCCGCGTGAAGAAGACGCTTTCTCCGGGCGAGGACGGATCATCACCAGAGCCCTCCGGCTGCGAGACAACCGGCACTCACCGGGTGGCCAACCAATCCTCACTGCCGGACGGCACCGTACGTCATTCCGCGCACGATGTACTTCTGCATGTAGAAGGAGAGCAGGACAATGGGTACGGCGACCATCATACCTAAGGCCGAGACGGCCCCCCAGTCCGGCTCGTAGACTCCGATGGTCAGTCCCGGGACCGCCTTGGGGAATGGAAGCACCCGGAGACCGGTCAAGAGTGTGGCGAACAGGAACTCATTCCAGGTGAACACAATAACGAACAGCGAGACTGCCACCACCCCAGGTGCAGCCAGCGGCAAGATGTGATCCCGCACGACCTTCAACCAGGACGCACCATCGATCTGGGCGGCTTCCTCAATCGCATAGGGAATCTCGTCAATGAACCCTTTCATGATCCACACGACGAAGGGGATACTGGCCATGCTGTTCACAAAAATCAGGAGCATGTGCGTGTCGAACACGTGCAATCGCGTGGAAATGAGCCAGAACGCCACGGCCGGAGCGATGGGCGGCATGAAGCGGAACGACAAGACCGTGAAGGAGAGATTGTCGCCCCCGGTCCGGAAACGCGAGATGCTGTAGGCCGTCGGGAGCCCGAACGCGAGCGAGATCAGAAGCGTCCCTACGGCGATGATGATGCTGTCCTGAACGCCTCGGCCTCCGCCGTGGGTCCAGGCCTCAATAAAGCCCTCCATACTCACGCCGTGCGGCCAGAATGTCGGCGGATACTCGTACACCTCCGAGGAGGGTTTGAGCGACGTGATCACCATCCAGTAGAGTGGGAGCAGGGTCCACAGCGCGCCAAACAAGACGACGAGGTGGGCCAGAACACGGGGGAGTTTCTTGGTAGTCATGGCGGTCGCCTCCTTTATCTCAGATCACCGAGTCACACTAACTTCGCTGGGATTGATCGGCGACGCGCGACAACTGGGTGAGCAACAACTTGCCCATGATGATGATGATGACCAGTTGAACGACACTGAGAGCCGCTGCCAGGCCAAGGTCAAAGTACTTGAAACCGATCACGTAGGTGTAATAGGCGATACTCTCGGTCATGTCACCGGGTCCGCCGCGGCTGACAATAAAGACCAGATCGAACAGTTTAAACGCGTCGATGATCCGCAGGAAGATGGCCAGGAAAAGAAAGGGCTTCATCAGCGGAAGCGTCATGTCTCGGAAGGCCTTCAAGGGCGTGGCGCCATCCATATAGGCTGCCTCGTAGATCTCTTGGGAAAGGCTCTGCAGCCCGGCCAGCAGCAGGATGGTCATGAATGGCGTCCACTGCCAGATATCGGCGATCAGCAGCGCGGGTAACGCCCAGGCCGGCGAGGTCGCCCATTCCGGCCCCTTGATGCCAACCAGGGAGAGGGTGTAGTTGAGAGGACCAAAACGTGGGTGGTAAATCAGCTTCCAGAGAATCGCCACCACGGCCGGCGTCATCATGAACGGCAGCAGAAACAAGGTCGTCATGAGCTGCCGGAGACGGGCGGAGACCTGTTGCAGCGAGAGAGCCATCACGAAGCCGAAGACCAGTTGCACGGCGATGCTGAGGATCGCGAACCAACTCGTCACGTACAGTCCGTGCCAGAACCGGGGCGATTGGATGGCTCGAGCAAAATTACTCAACCCGACGAACTCCAGCGCCCCACCCGGATGAAACTTGCTGAAACTGAGGGCGAAGACGTAGATCGTGGGGTAGAGGCCAACCAGCAGCAGGAAGAGGAGGCAAGGGGCGACCAACACCCAGGCGAAGGTTTTTTCCCGGCCCAACCACCGCCGAGCCACCAGCCATCTCGCACCGACGCGCTCCGGCACCTTCATTGCAACAGTCATGGTTTCGACTCCTTTAGCCACATCAGGATCCTTACATTTGTCGCCACGGTTCGGACAATCTGGAATCTATCTGCCAGTCGCCCGTAGCAGGGAACAGTAGCAACATCTCCGCACATTGCCCACGGCAACATCAGAGAAGCACACAAGCAGGCCTGCTCCCGCCCGCCGCCCAGTCCAGTGTCCGATTCGTGGCTTTCACGGAGCGCCTCATTCCCTCACGACAGAAACTGACCGTACAGTTGACGGCTGACCGGCTTAAGGGCCGGGTAAAGCTGCTGATAGATCTCGAACCACTCGGCGTACTGGGCGACCATCTTCGGGTCGGGCTCGTAGATCTTGCCGGGCTTGTAGACCCGCTCGAAGGCTTCCTGCTCGTCCCGGTACAATCCCACACCGATGCCGGCCAGCATCGCCGCTCCGAGCGGGCTTGCCTCCTCCACCTCCGGCACGTCGATGGGCACGCCGACCACGTCGGCCTTGTTCTGCATCCAGAACCTGTTGCGCGCCGCGCCCCCCACCACAACCAGCTTATCAGACCTCACCCCCAGACCGCGTTCCATGGCCGAGACAATGTCCAGAAACTGGTAATCCAGGCCCTCAATCAGAGCACGCAGGATATCGCCCCTGGTTGCCAGACTGCTGAGCCCGACGAACGCCCCTAACGAGCTCGAATCTACCACGGGGCAGCCAGCGCCGGACATGTGCGGCAGGAACATGACGCCGCGCGCCCCGGCAGGCGAAGCCGCTGCCCAGTTCATCAGATAGTCCCAATCGGCGCCACCCTCCTTCTCGGCCAGGTACCTGGCCTCGAAGCCGTACTCCCTGCGGTACCACTCGAGAGCCTCGGCCGCGACAGCGGCTCCCATCACTGAGTACAGATTGCGCGAGACGTGTGCTTCCACGGTCACGCCCATTTGCTGTGCCTCTGGCGTCAGCACAGGCTCAGGAATGGCGGCCAGGACGACCTCCCATGTTCCGGTCACATCGAGCACTACCCCTGGCGTGAAGGCCCCCACCGGCAGCGCGCCACACAGGTAATCGTGGCCACCCAGCACAACTGGCGTCCCCACCGGCAACCCCGTCGCTTCGGCCGCGGCCGGACTCACCTCGCCCAGCACGGTGCCGCTGGGATACGGATCGCACATCAGTCGGCCGTCGATGCCCGACAGTCCGAGAATTTCGTCGGACCAGTTCAGGCTGCGTTGGTCGAAAAGGAGGGTGCAGGAGGCCATGCTGTAGTCGGTTGCCTGGCGCCCACAGAGCATGAAGTTCAGGAAGTCCTCGATGAGCAACCACTTGTGCGTGCGCGCCAGGATTTCCGGCTCGTGCTCGGCCATCCACAGCAGTCGCAGGGCCGTGCTGAACCGCCAGAGGGTGTTGCCGCCGATGGAAAAGGTCTTCTCGGCTCCGATATTCTCCAGCCACCATTGGTGCTGGGGCTCAGTGCGTGGGCAGTGCCAGCTAATGAAGGGATAGAGCCAGCGCCCATTCTCGTCCACCGGCACCCCGTCCATCCCCATGCCGGTGACCGCCACGGCCTTGATCGAGCGGGGATCACCCAATCGTGCGACGACGTCTTTCACGACGCCCGCCGTTCCGCCCCAGATCTGCTCGGGTTGCCAGACCGTCCACTCAGGGTGGTCAGGGTACGGATGGTAGCGCTCGGTGGGCACGCTGCTGCTCGCGATGAGGCTGCCATCGAGATCGTAGGCGATGGCTTTGAGGCTCGTCGAGCCCAGGTCAATACCCATCAGGTAGTCCATAATTCGACCTCCGTTGAATGGATAGTCTGGTAAACCAGCACACGCAATGACTTCTCGATGCCCGAGAGACGGCAATTGCCGTCTGTCAAGAGGCCGTCAGAGGACCGGATAGTGCCCGTACTCCTGCAAGGTGCGCAGCATAGCCAGGTAGTTCTCCGGCTTGACCGCCGAGTGGATGCTGTTGCTGGACGACAGGATGTAACCGCCGCCTGGCATCCCCTTCCGCAAGGCCTCTCTGGTCTCCGCGATCACGTCTTCCGGAGTCCCGAACGTCATGGTCTGAGCGCAGTCTACATTGCCCTTAAGCGCGACCCGGTCGCCATACTTCGCCTTCACCTCCCCCAGTTCCATGCCGGCCGAAGGGTCAATCGGGTCCAGGCAGTCAATCCCGGAGTCCACGATCATGTCGATGATGGACCACAGGTTGCCGTCGGTGTGTTTGATGATCGGGAGACCCACCTCGTGGAAGCCGGCAACGACCCGGCAGAGGCCGGGATAGAGAAACTCGCGGAAGTGCCTGGGCGACATCATCGGGCCACGCTTGTGAGCGTAATCATCACCGGTCCAGACGAAATCGGCACCGCGCGCGGCGACTTCTTTCGCCATTTTCAGATTGATGTCGACCGAAAGCTCCACCAACCCTCGCACCAGTTCGGGCTCGGTGACGAAAGAGACCAGAATCGTCTCCATGTCCGTCAGGTAGCGGGGCAGGGAGAAGACGTCGTTGAGGTGCACCCCGATGGCCTTCTTCCCTTTGAACTCGCGCACTGTCCGTTCCAGGCTCGTGTAGCGACCGGAGGCGTACGGATCGGGAGGGCGGTAGTGCTCCAGATCATCGAGCGTTTTGATCGGGCCGACAACCGGATAGGTGTTCTCTTCCCCGGTGTCCTCGCGAACAATGGCCCATTCATCCCGCCAGCGGTTCGGAGCTACCTGTTCTTTGTGAAAGTCCGGACCGACCAGGATGGCATCGAGTCCCATGCGCACCGCGAACTCATCCATGGTTTTGCAATCCGGGCAGAGGGCGTGGCGAACCCTTCGATCGATCATCCACTCGAAGTGGGGGACCCGATCCGGCTCCTCCCGGCGCAAGACCCGCATCACCCGCTCGTAAGAAGTCAACTCAGCCATCTGTTCCTATCTCCAGTTTGAACGGCGTGTCGGTGTCCAGTACTAGCGCTGGCCGTACGAGTTCTCGTACAGATCGGCAATCTCCATCACCTGCGCTTCGGTCATGGTGATCGGTCGGCCGCGCAGCATAGCCAGGTGCGTGATCTTGGCGATCTCTTCCACCTCAACAGCCATCTTGGTGGCCTGCCGAGCCGACGAGCCGATGGTGAAGACGCCGTGATTCTGCATGATGATGGCGCGCGAGCGGCCGATCTTGGCAACGACCTCCTCGCCGATGGCCTCTCCGCCAATCGGAACATAGCCGCCCAGCGGAATCTCGCCGCCGATCATGGCTGTCGCAGTCAGACAGGCGGGAATGGGCTGCCCCAGAGCGGCGAAGCTGGTCGCATAGGGCGAGTGCGTGTGCGCCACGCCGAAGACATCGGGCCGCTGGCGGTAGATGTACAGGTGGGTCGCGGCATCGACCGATGGCTTGAGATGCCCCTCAACGACGTTTCCTTCCAGGTCAACCACAACCATATCGGCCGGGGTCATCTGCTCGTAGCTGTAGCCGCTCGGCTTGATGACGACGAGGCTAGTCGCCCCGTCGCGCCCACTGACGTTGCCGCTGGTCATCTTGACCAAACCGTTCTTCGGCAATTCAAGATTGCACTTCCAAACATTCTCGCGAAGTTCTTCCAACAACATGGGTATGCCTCCAATAGCTAGCAGAGTGGCATTCCTCGAGCGAGGAGGCCTCAAAAGCGACAAAAGTAGCAAGCGGCAAACGCCACTGCTTCCTCTGCAAGCCCACCATCATCGCCAGGATACATTGATGAACGCGCCCGGTTAATTGTCATCTGTCACCTGCCCCTTGAGTATTCAGCCAGCCGGCACCTTCTCGGGCCAGGACGCGGTGAGCAGGCGCTCGACGAAATGGCGAGCCGTCGCCGCGGAGCGCACCGGCTCGCCGGTTGGGTCCATGTCCGCCCACAGCTCGACAGTGAGCGGGCCGCAGAAGCCGATCCGAGCCAGCGTGTGGAACGTCTCGACGAAGGGAACCGCACCCTCTTCAAATGGAACCCCGCGGATCACCCCGCGACGGGCATCCTTGACGTGCATCGCCACCAGGTGCCCGGCCGCCAGTGGCAGCTCATCAGGCGGCGAGTAGCCCGCGCCGACCAGGTTGCCCATATCGGCGTAGAGCTGGAACCAGGGCGAATTCAACTCGCGCACGAAGCGCATGGCCTTGCCGATCGAGTCGACCAGGGGCATGTCCACGTTCTCCAGCCCGAGCATCACCCCCGCCTGGCTGGCCCACTCAATCCCCTCACGCAGACCCTCCACAAAGCGAGCCTCCGTCCGCTCGTTGCTGGGCTCGTAGAAGACGTCGTAGCCCATCACCTGGACGACGCGCACGCCGATCTCACTCGCCAGCGCGATCGTTTTCTGTAAGATGTCCAGTCCACGCCGGCGAACCTCAAGCGAGTGGCTGCCCAACGGGTACTTGCGGTGGCCGCTGAGGCAGACGGTCAAGATCGGCACGCCGCTGTCGGCGATCGCCCGGCGGAGCACCACCCGTTTGGAAGCCGGCCAGTCGAGCCGAGCCAGCCGGAGATTGCTCTCATCGATGGAGATCTCCACGAAATCGTAGCCGGCCTCGCCCGCCCCGCACAACCGCTCCTCCCAGGACCAATCGGGCGGCAGCGCCTTCTCGTAGAGGCCAACCGGCAAAACCGAATTCGCACCCATCCCCCAACGACTCCTTTTGGCCCGGCAACCGCTCAACGGAACCCGAAATCATCCTGTTCTTGACGTCATCCCGTTTCACGAGCGAGTCAAGAGACAACCCCTGTCCGATCACACAGCACGGCTAGAGCGCCGGTCACGTCCTCAGCCTTCCGAAGGCTGGTCGGGACCGTGCTGGCCCA
>DOUV01000703.1:12257-25832 GCA_003520455.1 Chloroflexota bacterium
CGGCTGCGAACCAGACTTCGGACGTCTTGTCCCGCCCCCCGCGGGATGACGTGACCGGTGCTCTAGCTGATGCGTCTCTCCGTCGCCGCGTCGAAGAGGAAGAAGCGATCGCTCGAGATTTCCAGCGCGACGGGCTCGTCCATGGCAACCTGGATACTGTCGTCCGAGAGAACCTGGACCAACTCTTTCCCCACGCGCACCCGCACCAACTGTTCGGTACCCATGGGCTCTGAGATGTATACCGTCCCGGACACAAGGCTCTTCCCGTTGGGCTGCAGGGATGCCGCCGGCTGAATCGCGATGTGCTGTGGCCGGACTCCCAACAGGACGTGCCCATTACTGGCCTGGTCGACCGCCCGCCGTCGTACCGGCTGAGGCAGTTCCAGATGGACGCCCTCACCAATCAGGTAGGTATGATCGTCCTGGTCCACCATCTCACAGGCCAGCAGGTTCATAGATGGTTCGCCGATGAACCGCGCGACGGTGACATTGGCCGGCTGGTTGAAGAGCTCCTGCGGGGTCGCATACTGCTGCAGCACCCCCAGGTTCATGACGGCCACCCGGTCGGCCATCGTGATGGCCTCCAACTGGTCGTGGGTTACAAACACGGTGGTGATCCCCAACTCTTTCTGGAGGCGCTTCAGCTCGGCCCGCATGTAAGCGCGCAACTTGGCGTCGAGGTGCGAGAGAGGCTCGTCCATCACGAAGGCGGCCGGCTCACGGACCAGGGCACGCGCGATGCCGACGCGCTGCTTCTGGCCGCCGCTGATCTCTTTCGGGTAGCGCTCCAGCAGCATATCGATCTCGAGCAGTTGCGCTGCGTGCCGTACCTTCTGGTCAATCTCGTTTTTCGGCATGTTGCGCAGCTCGAGCGGGTACGAGATGTTCTTGTAGACGGTCTTGTGCGGGTAGAGCGCGTAGTTCTCGAACACCATCGCCACATTGCGCTCGCGCGGCGAGAGGCGATTGATCGGTTTACCGTCGAAGTAGATCTCGCCGGAGGTCGGGGTCTCGAGCCCGGCGGTCATCCGCAGCGTCGTGGTCTTGCCACAACCGGATGGGCCAAGGAGGCACATGAATTCGCCATCCTCGCACTGCAGGTTCAAATTGCTGACCGCTACGACCCGTCCGAAATCCTTGGTGATGCGTTCCCAGGTGATACTTGCCACGTCTGTCCTCCTCTGCACGTGCAGGTGCGGTTTCCTTCGCCGTCAGCCGACAAGAGCTGTTCCCATTGATCTTTGACTGATCCGTACCCGACTCGCCATACTTCCGGGTGAATCACGCGTGCTCTTCCCTGGTGTCTGGATCGCAACTTCACTTCCCCGTGACGTCATTTCGTTTTACGTTTCGCTCAAGCTGGAACGCGGTGGGATGGGTGGGCGAGGGCAGTGCCCTCGCCTCCCCCGTACACACGAGCGCTACGGTTCACGTGTCAACCGATTGAGCCGTCAGCGTGCGGACGGTAGATCAGACCATGTTCACCGTTTACTCCCGAATCGCCCCATAGCTGAGAGTTCGAACGATGTACTTCTGCAGATACCATGACAGCATCACGATTGGGACAATCACCAGCAGGCCGAGTGCGGCAATCCCGCCCCAGTGGGGCTCAACGTGTCCAATGTTGATCCCAGGGATGATCTTGGTAAACGGAGTGATGCTCCGGCCGGTCAGGATGGTAGCGAACAAGAGCTCATTCCAGGCGAAGATGTAACAGAACAAGGAAACCGCCACCAGGCCCGGAGCGGCCAGAGGCAGGACATGATCACGGAAGAGCTGCAACCAGGAGGCGCCGTCCACCTCCGCTGCCTCTTCAATCTGGACCGGAATCTCCTCAAAGAATCCTTTCATGATCCAGACGACGAACGGGATACTGGCCATACTATTCACCAGGATGAGGAGCAGGTACGTGTCGAAGATGCCCAGCCGAATAGCAATCAGGAAGAACGCAATCGCCGGCACGATGGGCGGCATGAAGCGGAACGAGAGGATCGTGAACGAGAGGTCGTCTCCGCCCGTCCTGTAGCGAGCAATGCTGTACGCCGCGGGAACACCGACGGCCATTGAGAGCACGAGGGTGCCGAGCGCAATGATGAGACTATCGACGATGGCCGGACCGCCTCCCTGCCGCACCAGCGCCTCGGTGAAATTGTCGAGCGTCCAGTGACTCGGCCAAAACGTCGGCGGATAGGTCATGAACTCCTCGAGCGGCTTGAACGCTGTGATTGCCAACCAATAGAGTGGAAACGCGGTCCAGAGCAGCGCCACCAAGACGATGGCGTAAGCGACGATGTCTCCTAGATTGAGGTGCAGCCTTTTCATCTATCACACCTCTGAGTGCTTTGACACTCTTCGCCTCAGTGGCGAGTAGCAAGTAGCAAAGAAACTTGCACAATGGATGGGTGATGAAGAGAACAAAGTCCCTGCCGCTTTGCTCCCTGCTACCCGCTCCTCTGGGAGACTCGGGACAGTTGCTTGAGGAGTGCCTTCCCCAAGATGATGATCACGATCAACTGGATGAAGCTCAAGGCGGCGGCATACCCGTGCTCAAAGTAGGTAAAGCCGATCTTATAGGTGTACCAGGCCACACTTTCCGTGAAGTCCCCAGGCCCACCGCGAGTGACACCGAAGATCAGATCGAAGGTCTTCCAGGCATCGATCATCCGCAGGAACACGGCCAGAAAGATGAACGGCTTCATGAGAGGCAGGGTCATATTCTTGAACACCTGCCATCCGGTTGAACCATCGACGTGCGACGCCTCGTAGATCTCTCGTGGGAGGCTTTGGAGGCCGGCCAGCAACAGGATCGTGACAAACGGCGTCCACTCCCAAATGTCGGCGATCAGCAGGCCGAGGAGCGCTGCCGAACGGTCGGCGAGCCAGTCGGGACCCTGGATGTGCAGGGTCTGCAAAAGGAGATAGTTCAACGCGCCGTACCGGGCTTTGTAGATCATCTTCCACAAGACGCCCACCACCGTCGGCGCGATCATCATGGGGACCAGCATCAGCGTCATCGAGAACTGACGCACCCGGCTGTGGACCCGCTGCAGCGCCCACGCGATGATGAAGCCCACCACCAGTTGAATGCCGACGCTCACGAAGACGAACCAGACGGTCACGTAGAGGCCGTGCCAGAAGCGGTACGTCTGGAAGGCACGGATGAAGTTCTTCAATGCGACGAACTCGAGTGCTTGCCCGGGGGTGTATTTGGAGACCGACAGTACCACCACGTAGATCGTCGGGCCAAGGCCAACGGCTAATAGGACGAACACAGCCGGCAGTACCAGCGTCCAGCGAAACATTCGCTCGTTCTGAAACCACTCCCGGAAGCGGGTAGTCGACGAGGTCGCCGGTATTTTTGATGCGGCTGTAGATGACATCGCTGCACCTCCTCTGCTTCCCACCAGGCCCGGGGGAGCTTGAGACGGCCCGCGCTCACACCAGGACTCGGTCGCACCTTTCGAGCCCGTGGCGAATGGCGGCGATGGAATCCGCGTCGTCCTGGGGCCCCCAGGCCCACTGCCACCTGCCGCCGCCGATGGCCCACGTGCCCAGCCCAATTGTCGTCAGGTGGAGGTCACTCTCTCCCAGTCTTCGCGTCTGCACCGGCGTGTTCCTTCTCTCGTGTTCGACCCGCTCGCGCGGCCAGTTACTGAAGTTTTCCGCCTGGGTCTGGGGCTTCCCGAGCCCGGGGAGCCCCAGACCCACGTGCCGAACCGGCCTACGGCCAGAGGTTCTTGGGCTTCAGCACCTCGTTGATGTAGTACTGGTATTCCTTGAGTTGCGAGTCACGGCCGATCTCGTCGGTGATCTCGTTGAATTCTTTCTGGATTCCCGTGCAGGTCTCTTCGGGCGTCACCTGGTTCGCAAAGGCCTTCTTGGCCCATCGCTCCGTGACCTCGTGATAGCGGCCGGCGCCCGGGATCTGGAGGGCGGGATAGCCGTCAATCGTGGACTGCTTGATCACATCCATATAGAGCTGGCAGTTCCACTCGGCACCCTGGCAGAGGTGCGCGGCGGCCGCCGGCTCCAGGTGCGACTTGCGCCAGGGATCGAGCCAGGTGTCGTTGTTGTAGACCAACCCTTTGGTGCGTGCCTTGTCCTGGAAGAAAACGAGAACCTTGTAGGCGGCTTCCTTGGCCTGCGAGGCTTTGCTGATGGAGAGGACACGCCCACCGTTCTCTTCCGGTCGATGGCCGACCTTGCCGTCCTTCAGAAAGCCGGGCATCTCGGCCACGGCGACATTGTTCACCGCCGTCTTGCTGCCAAGCTTAGGATCATTGGCCCACTTCCAGACGTCGGGCCATTGCGGAAGGAAGAAAGCGCGGTCGTGAACGATGATCTGATTGCGCGCATCCTCGAACTCGAAGGAGTGCGCCTCGGGCGGCGACGCTTTGTCGAAGGTCTCCTGGCCGTTCTTGATCGCCGCGACGCAGATGTCATAGTTCTGGCCGTCGAGGGCGTTCATCTTGTCTTCGCTAAACCACTGGCCGCCCATGCCAAGAAAGCGGTCCTTGAAGACGAAGCCCGCAAGGAATCCGGCAATCTCAGCCGTTCCGTAGAAGTCCTTATCCGGCCGCGTGAAGAATTCGGCCACATCCAGGTACTGATCCCAGGTCAGATTGTTGACGTCGAAGTCGTAGCCGTACTTGGCCTTGAAGGCTTCGTGCTCTTTCGGGTCGGTGGCCAGATCGTGCCGGTAGTGCAGCAATTTTATGTCGCCGTCATACTGGACCGAGTAGAACTTCCCCTTATACATGTAAGCCCACTTGTACCCATTCTGGACGTCACCGAAATCGATGTCTTTCCCCACTTGCTCGTCACCGCCAGGGGCGATCTCACCGAGTGGTGCCAGGAATTGATAGAAGTCGGCGGTGTACATGGGCCAGTAGGACAGGACGTCGTACTGCCCGGCGCCGGATGAGAGGTCCAGGTATTGGATCTCGTACTGCTCGGAGAAGGGGTGGGCCACAACCTTGAGATCAATGTTCAGCTTGTCCTTGATCTCCTGGGCGAACGACCCCAACGTCTTTTCTTGGGCTCCGGACTCGACCGACAACACCACGGTCGTCAGCTTATCCATCGGCTTCTTGGCCCAGTCCTCAGACGCGGCGGGGGCTTTCGCCTCGGATGCGGCGGGGGCAGCCGGGGGGGCTGGTGCAACCGACTGACCACAGCCAGCCAGGAGCCCAAGCGCCACGAGAAGGACAAGTGCGGCAGCCAGCAGTGAGTGGTGTTTGCGTGTCATGTTTTCTCCCTCTTACCTCCTGGTAAGTAGAAAACGACGTGGTTCGAACACGAATGGGTGCGCAGTCGTATCGCCAAAATCCTTGTGGCATCCCCCCTTTCCACCCACTGGCTGGGTTCTCCTGGCGTCCGAGCGTACCGAAGCTGCGAGGTGGCGGGCCTACCAGAGGCGAGCAATCGCGGAGCGGAGTTCCCCCGCCGCCACCGCCGGGGCCTTCGCCTGGTGAATCGCGCGACCGGCAACAATCACTGCCACCTGTAGATCCTGGAAGAAGGGAAGGAGCTCGACGGTGATGCCACCGGTGATCGTAACCTTGAAACCCATATCAATCAGCGTGCGGATGATGCGACGATCGTGCTCGGACCATTCGCGGCGGGCGGCCTGCTCGTCCCAGCCGCGGTGATAGACCATCCGCTCGACGCCGAGCTGGCGCCATTCCTCGGCCTGCGCGAGAATGTCGCGGACTCCGGTAAGCTCCATGAGGATCTCTTTGCCGCACTGCCGGCCAACCTCCAGCGCGGCCTGGACGGTCGCCAGGGGCGCGCCGCCGATCACGGTCATCATGTCGGCGCCGGCGTCGAAGGCCATCTGGGCTTCGAGGGCCCCAACATCCGGTGTTTTGAGGTCAGCCAGGATCAGCTTATCGGGACAGACCTCATGCACGGCACTCACGGCCTGGATGCCGGCTGCCTTACAGAGTGGGGTGCCGATCTCGATGATGTCAACGTGGTCGGCGACCTTCAGCGCCATCGCGAGCGCTTTCGGGAGAGAGATGTAATCCAGGGCGACCTGGAGGAGCGGTGTTGAATTCATGGCTTTCCCCTTTATTGGGCGCATAGACAGGAGTGCCCGCGTCGCTGGGAGCGCTCAGACCACCCAAGACCTTGCTAAACCGGCACGAATGACGAAACTCGATGGGGGCTGTCTTCGTTATCATTCGTGGAATTCGCGGCCAACCGGTCTGTGAGCCATGATGGTCGGAATACCGCTCGAACACCTTGCCTCACGTTCCTACGTCCAACAGCAGGCCGGGATGCTCGACAGCCTTTTGAACGGTTCGCAGGAACTGCGCCAGCGTGGCACCATCCACAACGCGGTGATCCCCCGTCGCCGTGAGTGTCGCCAGCGGCCGGACGATCACACGATCGTCTTCCGCGACCAGGGCCCGCTTGGTGACGCGGCCCACGGCCAGAATTGCCGCCTGTGGGGGATTCAGAATCGCGGTGAAGTGATCAATCCCGAACATCCCCAGGTTGGAAATCGTGAAGGTGCCGCCCTGTATGTCCTCCAGGCGGAGGCGCCCCTCGCGAGCCCGGGTCGTCAGGTCGGCGAGCCGCGCCGCCACCTGCCTGATCCCCAATCGATCTGCCGCGCGAATCACCGGCACCACCAGACCGTCATCGACGGCCACGGCGACGCCGATATTGACCTCGGCCCACTCCAGAACTGTCTCGCCGTCCAGTGAGACATTGATGCCGGGGTGGCGCAGCAGAGCCCAGGCGCAGGCCTTGACCAGAAAGGCCGTCAGGGTGACCCGTGTGCCGTCGTTGAACTCCGGCGCCGACCGCCAGTCGTCGACGATCTCCGTCGCCCGGCCCATATCGACGTCGATGCTCAGCGTAAACTGCGGTGCCTCGCGCACACTCGCCGCCATGCGTTGGGCAATGGTCCGGCGCACGCTGGTCAACGGAACAGTGCGACGTACCGTCGGTTGACCGGCCCACGGAAGGGATCGAGTGGCTTGCCGAGGTGTCTCAACAACCACCGTCTGGGCGGCCGCGGCCTCCGGGGCGACCGCTGCTGCCGCCCGGCGTACATCCTCAGACTGAATCCGGCCGTTCGGTCCGCTGCCAGCGACCGTCTTCAAATCAATGCCCAACTCCCGAGCCAGCCGCCTGGCAGCCGGGACCGCCGGGATTCTTCCGTCGAGAGCGCCGGGTGCGCTCTTCCGAGTCACCAGGAAGGCTTCCACGTCGGCCTTGGTCACCCGACCACCCGGAGAGGCCGGCGACACGGCGCGCAGGTCAATCCCGTGCGATCCGGCGAGGCGTTCGGCCACAGGCGTCGCCCGGCTTGGGGCTGGGGCAACTGGCGGCGTCGCCGTGGACACCGCTGGACGGGCGGGAGACCCCACTTCCGCCTGTGGCTCGCCAGGTTGGAAAATGTAGGCAATTGCCTGCCCGATCGGCACCGTCGTGCCGGCAGTGGCCTTGATCCCGACCAGAGTCCCGGCCGCCGGTGCCTCCACCTCCATGGTCACTTTGTCCGTCTCGACCTCGAGGATGGCCTCCCCCTTCTCAACCGGGTCCCCCTCATTTTTGAGCCAACCCAGGACGGTGCCGGTCTCCTGGGCCATTTCGAACTTGGGCATGATCACGGGTGTTGGCATCGGGCTCCATCCAGATTGGTTCGCTCAGAGTTCCAGCCGCGCCAGCCTACGCGCTGCATCCACGATATCGTGCACCTGGGGCACCGCGGCCCGCTCGAGCGTGCGGTTGTAGGGAATTGGGACGTCGGCGCCACCCAGCCGGACGATTGGAGCTTCCAGGTAGGCAAAGGCCTCGCTCTGCGCGAGCATCGCCACGATCTCACCGCCGAAGCCGCCGATGAGGGGCGCCTCGTGCACGACCAGCAACCGCCCGGTGCGCTCGACCGACTGGATGATCGTCTCGGCGTCGTAGGGCTTCAGCGTCCGGAGATCGACCACCTCGATGTCGATTCCCTCCTTGGCCAACGCCTCCGCGGCCTCGAGCGCGCGCGTCACCATGATAGAAGAGCCCACAATTGTGAGGTCTCGCCCCGCGCGCTTGATGTCCGCTCTGCCTAAGGGCACAAGATAGGGGTCCTCTGGAACGGGACCCCTGGTCTTGTAGAGCAGCTTGTTCTCGATAAACATCACCGGGTTGTTGTCGGCGAGCGCGGCCAGCAGCAGCCCTTTGGCCTCGTACGGGGTACTCGGCGCCACCACCTTCAGCCCTGGCACGTTGACTAGCCACGACTCGAGACTGCCCGAGTGCTGCGCCGCAGCGCCGGTCCCGGAGCCGCCGGGTAGGCGTAGGACCATCGGAACGGAGGCCTTGCCGCCGAACATGTAGCGGATTTTGGCCCCTTGGAGGACTGTCTGCTCCATGGCCAGCGCGATGAAGTCCAAAAATTGCATCTCGGCGATGGGCCGCATACCGGTCAACGCGGCACCCACGGCGGCCCCGACGATGGTATTCTCCGAGATTGGTGTATCGCGCACCCGCTCGGGACCAAAGCGATCGATCAGCCCCAAGGTCACACCGAATGCACCGCCATACACGCCGATGTCCTCTCCGAAGAGGAACACCCGGCTGTCGCACTCGAGCGCCTGGGTCATGGCCTCGCGCAGCGCCTCAGCATAGCTGATCTCACGCTTCCCTTGAGGAGGAGCGATGGGGGTCGCCGGCCCAAACGTGCTCGCGATCCAGGCAGGCAGGACACGATCGGGGTTGGCCTGGACCTCCCGCTCCTCGGAATAGACGTCGTGCAGGAGGTGCTCCACCGGAGGCTCCGGGCTGGCATCCGCGAAGGCAATCGCATCCTCAATCGCCGCTTGCGCTCTGGCCTCGAGCATTTGGACTTCGGCCTCCGTGAGGGAGCCCTGCTCGATGAGCCAGCTCTGGAATCGGCGGATCGGATCGCGCTCCATCCAGGACCTGACCTCCTCCCTCGTACGGTACGCCTGCTTGTCGCTCTTCGAGTGGCCTTTATAACGGTAGGTCACTGCGTCGATCAGGGTCGGGCCCTCGCCGCGGCGCGCCCGGGCCACGGCCGCTTTCACCGCCTGGTAGACCGCCATCACGTCCATACCGTCCACCACTTCGCCGGGAATCCGATACGCCGCCGCCCGGTCGGTCACGTGCGTCACCGCCATTCCCCGCCGGACGGCCATCGACATGGCATACTGGTTGTTCTCGCAGATAAACACGACGGGCAACTTCCAGATCGATGCCATGTTAAGGCTCTCGTGAAAGTTGCCTGTGTTGGCGGCCCCATCTCCAAAGAAGGACAAGATAACTTGATCTGCCCCTTGCATCTGCATGCTGAGCCCGGCTCCCACCGCGAGCGGAATGCCACCTGAGACCACCCCGTTCGCTCCCAGGTTGCCCAGCGCCAGGTCGGCCATGTGCATCGACCCGCCGCGTCCCCGGCAGACACCGGTCTCCTTGGCGAGGAGCTCAGCCATCATGGTCCGCACGTCCTGGCCCTTGGCGATTGCATGACCATGACCACGATGCGTGGAAACAATGAAATCATCCTGCCGAAGGGCCGCAATGGCTCCGATCCCCACGGCCTCCTGGCCCACGGAGAGATGCATGGTTCCATGGACCTTACCGGCGAAATACTGCTGCTCAGCGGTCTCCTCAAAGGCACGCGTGAGCAGCATCTGGTAGAGCATTTCGACTAGATGATCACCGGTGAGGTCTACGACCGACTGCGTTGGGGGCTCCACAATTTCACTCAACACCGTTGTTATCTCCATTGAGGGTAAGCACGACTGATGCTGTGTTCGCGTCAGTGATCAACACATCGACATAGCCACCGCGCAAGGCAGCGAGAACGGCCGGGGCTTTGATGACATTGCCGGCGACGGCGATCACCGTCGGGATGGAACGCAGCGTTTCCAGATCAAGCCCGATCACTCGATAGTTGAGGGAGATATCGAGAACTGTTCCGTTCGAATCGAGTTGGCGGGACAGAATGTCTCCCACCGCGCCGACTCGCGTCAGCATCGTCAAATCAGCCTCGCTGAGATACCCGACACGGTGCTGACTGGATAAGAAAGGGACGACCGTACCGATTCCAACCAGTGCCACATCAACTTGGCGAGCCAGATCCAGGGTTTCAGCAATCGCTCGCTCTTGGAGGAGTGCCTTCGCAACCTCATCATTCTCGACGATAAGAGGCGCGTGAAGGAAGCGGTAAGTCGCGTTGAGTTTCTCTGACAGCCAATGGGCCAGTTCCGGCCCGTTAACCAGGGGATCCACATGGCCGACGGCACCAATGATCTGAACGACCAGGGCATCTCGCAATGGCAGGGCCGGCATGGCCCGAACCACTTCGTGGATCGCCGTTCCCCAGCCAATGCCGATCCGAACACCGTCGTGGAAATATCTTTGGACGCAACGGGCGCCCAATTCACCCAGCCGACGAAGAAGAACCGCATGCTCGGCAGGCGGTTTTGCGAGGACCCAGACCTCTGAAAGACCAAAGGTCTTGCGGAGTCGAGACTCGAGCTCTGAATCGGTCTTCAGGGGGTAGTGCACCCGTATCTCCACGAGACCCTGCTCGCGAGCCTCCTGGAGCAACCGCGAGACCATGGATCGGGTCCGACCGATACGTTGAGCGATGGCCTCTTGGCTGAGGTTTTCCTCGTAGTACCAGGAGGCAACTTGAGCCAGGAATTCGAGGCGGTCGGGATCCATACCCAGGACGCACTCCTTATTTTACGAGGGTCCGCTGGGCGGCGCTCGGAATCGCCGAACAGCTCAACAGGAACCATCGGCGAACCGCCGTCCACGCGAGAGCAGGCGTTGAACAAACCGGGTTCAGAGCTATGATTCACATTTGTGAATTATAATTCACATTATTGCATGTCCATTCTAGAGTGTTGCTCTTCTCGATTGAGTGTCAGTTGTCATGGTCTCGAGATGACAGATGTCTCGCTTCCAGCACGAAGGAACAGCTTAGGGATGGTCTTGCCGGGGTCGCAGGGCCTGGCCAGGTATCTGTGCGAGAAAGTGACAGAGGCCTGTGTGCTTCCCTAAATTGTCGGAACGAGTATGATCGGTCTGAAGGCTTTGGTGTTCGCCGCGGGAAGATCGTTGAAAGAGTCGCAGAATTGAGCGAGGAGGAGCAAGACAGTGGGAACTTTCGCATCCAGGAAGCCGCACCCTCACGTCCCCGTTGACGTGGTTATCTGCGGTGCGGGAATTGCTGGTATCTCCGCAGCCTACTGGCTTGTCAAACAGGGGCTGAGGGTGGTGCTCGTGGATGAGCGTCCGCCGCTCTCCCTCACGAGTGACAAATCCACCGAGTGCTACCGCAATTGGTGGCCGGGCCCCGATGATGCGATGGTTCATCTGATGAACCGAAGCATCGATCTGCTCGAGGAGTGGGCGCGGGAGAGCGGCAATGTCTTTCACCTAAACCGCCGTGGCTATGGGTACGCCACGGCGAACGCAACGCGTATCCCCGCAATCCAGCGCGAAGCCGAAGCCGTCGCGGCGCTCGGCGCGGGGCCGCTGCGTGTGCACGACGGTGGACCTACGCGCGGTGAGGCCTACCAACCCGCTCCGGCGGAGGGCTTTGCAGACCAACCCGATGGTGCTGATTTGATTCTGGATCAGCGGCTCATCCGCGAGCACTTTCCGTATCTTGCCGAGACAACTGTCGCCGTATTGCACGCCCGGCGGTGCGGTTGGTTCAGTGGGCAACAACTGGGGATGTACCTCTTGGAGCGGGCGAGAGCGCAGGGGGTGAGGCTGGTCTCAGCCCGTGTCGAGGCCGTGAAGACCGTTCAGGGTCAGGTGGAAGGGGTCTGTTTGAGCGGCGGAGAGACAATCGTCACGCGCCACTTTGTCAACGCAGCCGGGCCGTTTGTGGGCGCGGTGGGCCACCTGCTCGGTGTGGACCTTCCCGTTTTCTCGGAACTGCACTTGAAATTGGCGTTTCCCGATCGCCTGGGGGTTGTGCCCCGCCACGCACCGATGCTGATCTGGGACGATCCGCAGGAGTTGGTGTGGGACGACGAGGAGCGCGCCGCGTTCAGCGAAGACTGCGAATTGCGCTGGCTGCTCGAGCCGTTTCCGGCGGGGGTGCACACGCGCCCGGAAGGGCCGCCCGGCAGCTCGATCTTGCTCATGCTGTGGGATTACCACCGCCACCCTGTCGAGCCGATCTTCCCACTGCCGCTCGATCCGTATTTCCCCGAACTGGTGTTGCGTGGCCTGACCACGATGCTCCCAGGCCTGGAGGCCTACACCGGACGGGCACCCAGGCCGGTGGTGGACGGCGGCTATTACACGAAGACACAAGAGAACCGCCCACTCATCGGGCCGCTACCGGTCCGCGGCGCGTACGCGATGGGAGCCTTCTCAGGCTTTGGGTTAATGGCGGCGCCGGCGGCCGGGGAACTGCTCGCGGCGCACATCACGGGCCATGGGCTGCCCATCTACGCGCCTGCCTTCAGCTTTGAGCGCTACTCGGATGCCGCGTATCAAGAATCGTTGGAAACATGGGGCGATCGTGGGCAGCTGTGATCGGTACCCTCACGCGAGCGTTGGTCTTCAGATAGTACGCCGATCACCGGCCAAAACAGTCCGCCCGCGAATTCCACGCATGAGCACGAATAAGAACACTTTCGGCCTACCTCAATTCGTGAAAGTCGTGCCATGATGTTGGGCTCCATGACCGGCTTCATGCAAGCAAGGAGGTTGTCGTCATGCCACCATCCCCACCTTCTCCCGAGGAGCGCGCGTTTGCTTTCCTCAAGATGAACGAGCGCCCGCCGAAGCCGCGCACGCGGGGGATCACCGAGATCCGCGGACCGTACTACACGCCGATGGGGACACGTTATCTGCAGGACATCCTGGAGACGATGGGCGCCTATGTAGACTCGCTCAAGTTCGCGGGTGGTTCGTTCAGCCTGATGCCCAGAATCGCGGTCCAGGCCCTTATCGACCTCTGCCACGAGCACGACGTGCTGGTCTCCACCGGTGGCTTTATCGAGTATGTCCTGACCCAGGGTTCGGCAGCCGTCCACCGCTACATCCAGGAGTGCCGAGAGTTTGGGTTCGACATTATCGAGATTTCGAGCGGCTTCATCACCATTCCGACCGACGATTGGCTGCGGCTGGTCGAGGCGGTGCAAAAGGCTGGGTTGAAAGCCAAACCGGAAGTGGGGATCCAGTTTGGCGCCGGCGGCGCCACATCCGCTGCCGAACTCGAGGCTGAGGGCACGCGCGACCCCGAGTGGGCTATCGCCCAGGCCAGGCGCTTCCTCGATGCCGGCGCCTCCATGGTCATGATCGAGTCGGAAGGAATCACCGAGAACGTGCCGATCTGGCGCACCGATGTACCGGCCAGGATTGTCGATGCTTTGGGGCTAGAGCAGGTGATGTTCGAGGCAGCTGAGCCGGAAGTCTTTGCCTGGTACATCAAGAACTACGGCCCCGAGGTGAATCTCTTCGTGGACCATAGCCAGATCGTGCAACTCGAATGCCTGCGGGCTGGCATCTGGGGAACGAAGAGCCTCTGGGGCCGTGTTCTGACCTACAAGGGCTAGAGCGCCGGTCAAGGAG
>DOUV01000648.1 GCA_003520455.1 Chloroflexota bacterium
CGGTGAGCGCAAAATCGGGCGCGATGAGTGTAATAGTGGGCTGGCACACAAACTGGCCTGTCCTTGTTTTGAAGTGGTCTCCATGTCCGCTGGGGTCAGGGTGCCGCCTCCCGCGCGGCGCGTTGCCGTGCCGCCTGGTCGAGATGGTGCCAGAACGCCGCGACGTCGTCGCCCAGCGCGCGGGCGCGGCGGTCAGTGTAGGCCCAGTCGAAGGTCGCCGCAACCAGCGCATCGGCATCGAGATAATAACTGATCAGGAGTTCCAGGATGTCGGAGCGGTGCTTGGTCGAGCGACCCTCCTTCCAGGCCATCAGCTTGCCGACCACCACGTCGTCGGCCCGCGCGCACCAGACCGTGAACGTGCCGATGGGCGGAAATCTGAAAGTCTGCCTGACGCGCCGGGCAAAGGCCTGGCGGTAGGCCGAGTTCATTGTCAGGGGGATCAGGTCGGCCTTTTCGCCGCGGGTCGAGTCGATGATATTGAACATCGTCCCATCACGGGTAGCGCTGCGCATCTGCTCTGGGTCGGCGTAGTAACGAGGGAGGGGGTATGCCGCGGCCAGGGCCTGGATGTGCTCATCGGCTAGATCAACGATAATGTCCACATCATAGGTGACGCGCGTGGTGCCATAGATCATGGCCGCGAAGGCCCCGATGATCATATAGGGCGCACCGATATCCTCCAACGTCTGGAGCACGTCGAAGAAGAGTTCAAATGAGGGCGTCGAGGTGGTCGGCACGTGCCAGCTCCTCAAGGAGCTTGAGGCCGAGCTGCTCCTCGGACAGGTCGGGATAGCATCGCTGGAGACGCGCGCGCATCAGCGCCACAGCAAATGCGCGTGCTGCTCGCCAGCGCGCCACCCGCTGGCTCACACTGAGAGACGCGGACAGCCGCAAGGCATCCAGATCGACCGCCTCGGCGTCGTGCCAGATCGATTCATCCACCGGCGAAGGAGAAGGGGAAGAGTGTGACATGGCTCTAGTATAGGCCAATGGCGCGCCAGGCCAAATGCCGGCCAGGGAAGGCCCGCTTAATGGATGGCCGGCTGGGATGACAGCTATCTTGCTAACATTCCTGGTATGGCACCTTGAACGGTGTTCACCCCGATTTAGATGCGTTTGCCCTGGGATGAGGGCTGGGGCACTCCGGCGTCAGCGCCGGGTTCCCCCCCCGAGGCTCGGAGCGTCGTGCTGTGCTGGAGCCGGGCAAAATCGATTGTCAGCTCTTCCTCGGACGGAAGCTGCTGGGGCAGGGTGAAATGGAAGGTCGAGCCCTGGCCCTGGCTCGACTCGACCCAAAGCCGCCCGCCGTGACGCTCGACGATGTGCTTGCAGATCGTCAACCCAAGGCCGGTCCCACGGTAGCGGCGGGTGCTCGAGGCATCTACCTGGTAAAATCGATCGAAAATCCGGGGAAGCTCCTGTTCGGGGATCCCGATCCCGGTATCGCTGACGCCGACTTCAACCTCCGTGCCGCGGTCCTTATAGTCGATCGTGACTCGCCCCCCAGCCGGTGTAAACTTGATCGCGTTTTCGCAGAGGTTGCTCAAGACCTGTTCGAGCCGCACCGGATCGGCTTCGATCGATAGTGAGGGCGCCGGCACATTGCTGATGAGCTGGACGCCGGCCTCCTCAGCCACCGGCGCCAGTTTCCCAACAGCCTTGGCCGCCAATTCGCCGATGTCAACGATCTCCGGCCGTAGCTTGAGCTGGCCGGACTCCAGCCGGCTGAACTCGAGGAGATCCTGAATCAAGGTTTGGAGCTGGCCGGTCTGGTCCTTGACTGTGCCGAGAAAGTCGCGCTGGAGGTCGTTGATCTCCCCAGTCTTCCCCATCAGGATAATGTCAACAAAGCCTTTGATGGAGTGTAGAGGTGTTTTCAGTTCGTGCGAGATGACGCTGAGGAAATTGGACTTCATCTTCTCCAATTCCTTCTGCGCCGTGATATCGCGGAGGACCGTCACCACCCCGCGCGGCCGCCCCTCGGAACTGGGCACCGGTGCCGCCAATGCCTGGTAGACCCGCTCCTCGTTGATCCGCCCGGCCCGTACCGTCAGCTCTCCCATCACCGGATCGTCGCCTTCGCTTGTCAGGGTTTCCTTGAACAGTTCGATCAGGCCGGAATTCGGAATCATCTCAACGAGCGGTGTCCCGATCGCCGGTCCTTCCGGCAGCCCGAAAATCAGCGCCGCGATCGGGTTCATGATCAGCAGGTTGAGGTTGGTATCCGTCACGATCACGCCGTCCCCGATCCCCTGGACAACCGCCTCGAGCTCGTGGGATTTCTCGCGCACATCCTGGTAGAGCCGTGCGTTCTGGATTGTCGTCGCGGCGAAGCTGGCGAAGCTCACCGTCAAGTCCTGCATCTCGTTCCCGAAGACGAAATCGGAACGGCTGTCCCCCAGGTAGATGGCACCGATGACGGCCTCGCGACTGATCAGCGGCGTGATGAGATAGCTCTCCACCCCCCAGCGGTCGGCAAACTCGCGCTGAGTGCGATTCGCGCTGCGGCGGGCGCGGGGAACGGCCACGGGAGATCGCTGGCGAATCGCTCGAGCCGCGGCCGGCTCGTGTTTGAGGCTGATGCGGAAGGTGTGGCGCTCGCCGTCCTGGCTGCCGAAGACCGTGCGGCCAACCAGGTTCTCACCACGCTCGTCCAGCAGCACGACGGCACAGTGGCTGGTTCCGGCCAGGCTGACCAGGCGCTCGATGATCAGGTTCAACGTCTCCTCGAGGTTGAGGGTACTGACGAGGGCGCGGGCGACGTCGTTGATCGCCGCGATCTGTTGCAGACGGGCCTCGGCATCGCGCCGGGCCGAGTCCACCCGCTCGTAGAGCCGCGAGTTCTTGACCGCCATCGCCGCCTGGTCGGCAAAGGCCGAGAGCAGGTCGAGATCATCATCGCGGAACGCTTGCACATCGGCGCTCGTGGCGCAGAGGGCGCCGATGGAGACGCCATCGGCGATCAGTGGCACCCCCATGATGCTGGTGATCGGCTCGGCATCGGCCAGTTTCGTAAAACGCCCGTCGCGCGAGGTATCGCCCACCAGGATCGGCTTCCCGTGCTGTACCACCCAACTGGCCAGCTCCTGGGTCATCTCGAAGCCGGACCCGTGCAACTCGTCGGTGCTCAGCCCGCTGGCCGCCCGGATCTGGACCGGGCCGCGCTCCTCCTCGAGGAGGCCGATGGTGCAACGGACGCCACCGAGCACCTGGCTTGCATTGGTCACGATCAGGGCGAGGGTCTCGTCGATCGCCAGGGCCGCATTGATCGCTTTCACCCCCTCCTGCAGCGACCGCAGCTCCAACAGGCGATCGCCCAAATTCGTGGCCGTCTGTTGAAGTGTCAGCGTCTTCTGCTCCAGGTCCTGGCTCTTCTGCTCGAGACGAATGTTGAGCCGCTGGGCCCACTTCTGCGCGCTATCGATCAGCCAGGCAGTGTAGGTGCCCACGAGCACGACGGCGAACAGCAGGGCATAGCGCACCAGGAAACCGCGGTCGAGCAGGAAGTTCAGCCGCTCGACCCGCAACCAGAGCACGAAGACGTAGAGGGGGCCGAAGAAGAAGGGCAAAAAAACGACCCATGGCAACACGGGATAGTAGATCGCGGCTTTGAAGGCCAAAACGCAGTAGAGCAAGTAGAACTCGCTCTCGACACCACCGGAGTGATAGATGAGGAAGCTGGCGAAGAGGATATCAACGGCGAACGAGGCCATCACCAGGAGTTTGAGGCGCTCGGAAAGCCAGTGTGGGCGGCTACTCTCCCCCGGGCGGGCGACCACCAGCAGATGTGTCTCGAGCGCGGTGATGGCGCCGTAGAGGATAAAAACCAAAACGACGGCACTCGATGGCTCCACTCCCGGCAACAGCCACAGCATGGCCACGCCCAGAAGCAGAAGAGCGATTTTGAGAGGCAGTCCGAGCGAGCGCTCGTGCCGCTCCAGGAAGAGCAAGTTTTCACGCTCGACCGAGAGACCAGGCCAATCAGGCGGGTGCGCCAACTCGCGGAATATTGGGACGTTCGGTGTTGGCATGAGACTTCTCAGCGCCGTATCGGCGTTGGCTTCGGTGGCGGCGGTTTTGGAGTATCCCCTCCATCGTTCCGAGGTGGAGGAGGTGCTACCGTGGGTGATGCTGTCGGTGTCGCCGGGGGTTGCACGGCGGTGGGAGAAGGTTTCGACGTTGCTGTCCAGGTTGGTAGTGGCCGCACCGTCGCCGACGGAGTGGGAGGGACCGCTGTCGCCGTTGGCGTCACCGTGGCGGTCGCGCTAGGTGTTGGCATTTCCGTCGGGCGTGTCGGCGTCGCCGCAGCCGTACGGGTCGGCGTGGCCGTTGGCGCCGGGCGTGT
>DOUV01000949.1 GCA_003520455.1 Chloroflexota bacterium
TGGGGGAGGGGTCCGCCCCCCGCCAACTCTTGCGTACACCCTCCCCGGGGAACATCTGGAGCTATCCACTCCCGGATTTCGGGCGCGAATGGAAACAGCGCGCGTCCTTCTCCCGTTGGAAAAAGGGAGTCGGGGGGCGGGAGCCCCCCCGACAGGTGGCGGCGACCGCTGGCGGCGGAGGTGCTGTCAGGAGGTGCGAGTCGCTCTCAGCTCTGCTCTTCCGAGGGCCAGGCTGGCGCGCCATCACCGAGGTAGTCGCGGAGCTGTTGCGAGCGCCGGGGGTGGCGGAGCTTGCGCAGGGCCCTGGCTTCGATCTGGCGGATTCGCTCGCGGGTCACCCCGAAGCGGCGCCCGACCTCTTCCAACGAGTGCTGGCGGCCATCTTTGAGGCCGAAGCGGAGCTGGAGGACCCGTCCCTCACGGGGGCTGAGCGCCGCCAGAATCTCCTCCATCTGTTCGCGCAACAAGGTGTAGGTCGCCGCGTCGCTCGGGGTGGGAACGGAGTTGTCCTCGAGGAAGTCGCTGAGCTGCGCATCTTGCTCCTCGCCAACCGGCATTTCCAACGAGAGGGGGTACTGTCTGATTCGGATGAGGTGTTCGACCTGCTTGCTCGTGAGGCCCATACCCACGGCCAGTTCCTCGATCGTCGGCTCGCGACCGAGCTGCTGGGCCAGGTCGCGGCTGGCGCGTCCGAGGTGACTGAGCCGCTCGCACATGTACACGGGAAGCCGGATCGTGCGGCTCTGGTCGGCGATGGCGCGCGTGACCGACTGGCGGATCCACCAGGTGGCACAGGTGGAGAACTTGTTGCCGCGCCGGTAGTCGAACTTCTCGACGGCGCGGATGAGCCCGAGGTTCCCCTCCTGGATGAGATCCAAGAATGCGACGCCCCGACCGACATACCGTTTCGCGATGCTGACGACCAGCCGGAAGTTCGCATTGATCAGATGATGGCGCGCGCGCTCACCCTCATGGTACCGCCGGTGCAGGGCCAGGCGTTCCTCTTCGGTCATCAGGCTCCCGGCCTGTTCGAGCTGCCCGGCGGCGGCCCGACCGCGCTCCATCGCGATGGCGAGCGTCACTTCCTCCTCAGCCGTCAGGAGAGGAATCGCGCTAATCTCTTGCAGGTAGAGGCTAATCGGGTCGTCAACGCGGATATCGGAGAGATCGAAAGTGGCGCCACTGGGCTCAGAGGCCGCAGCGGCGGCCGCGAGTTTCTCCGCGGTGGGGGTGCTCCTCCGGTGCGAATCGTCTCCCACCGCTGCCGACGAAGGGCGAGGCCCGGGCTGATCGTCGACCGGGGGGATCTCTGCGGTCACTTCTTCCGGTGCGGCGACCCTCCCGTGTTTCTCGGGAGCGATCGCTGGCGCGATGCGAGTTGTAGCCTGTCGATTGGCGAAAGTATCCATGCAGCGACGCTTCTCCTTTTGATGAGATTCGATTGGAGCCGACTGCACGACGGCGGGCCGAGGGTGGCCCGCAGAAAAACGACCTCGCAACAGCCAGGCCGGCGTGAGAGCCGGGGCAGGCCGCAGAGAGGTCGCGATAGCCAGACGGTGGCGCAACTCGATTGGTGCTGTGGGTGAAGAGCCCACGAGCTTCTCCTTTGATAGCCGCGAGCGCCTCCGGCCAGGAAAAGCGCCGGGGAGTTCGCGGCTGGGGAAGCCAGCAATGGACAGAGCGGGGGAGCACCAACGACTCAAAATGTGGCAGGACTATAACACAACCATTCTCTGAGTTCAAGGCTTTGAGCACCTTTTTTTCAGACTGCTCTGCTCCAATTCGCTGCATCCGGATCTGGTGGCTTGGGATGCGAGTTGTTCAGGCAGCGAGAGCCTGCCCTCTGAGATGGGCCTGGCGACCGCGCTGAGTGACCACACGCGCCCTGTTCTTTGCTGGCTACCGGGGTTTCGAACATGGACCCAAAATCAATTTGGGGGGCTCTTCCGCCCATGGTATGATTATTGCCGCGACTTCTATGGCGCGACGAAAGCATATAGAAGGAGGAAACTCGTGTTTGAAGAGCGACGAATTCGGCGCGAGGCTACCTCGGAGCTTGACCGAGTCAGGCGGGAGGTTGATCGTCTCTTCGAGCAGATGACGAACCAGAATGAGTGGCTCGGCCTCACACAACCACGCACGTGGAGCCCGCCTTCGGATGTCTACGAGACTGAGACCTATTTTCTTGTCCGCGTTGAGATTGCCGGGATGGACGAAGAGGCCTTCGATGTGACTTTCGCCGATGGTGTGCTGCGGATTCGGGGGACGCGTGAGGAACCAGAGGCGCCGCGGCGGGCCTATTTTCAGATGGAGATTCGGTATGGCCCATTCGCCGTTGCGTTGCGGATCAACCAGCCGATCGATGCTGATCGCATCGAGGCCCGGTATGAAAGCGGTTTTCTCACGGTGACCCTTCCCAAGCGGGTCTCCGGAGAGCGTCGCGCCGCGGTACGCTCGTCTGGAAGCGTTCAGTTATGAGGAATCAGCCAGCAGCCGGACGGGGGACGGATAATGGTCGCAAGATGAAAGCCCGAAGCGCTCAGCCGGCCGTCGGGGTGGCGGCGCACAAGGTTGGGGCCACCCGGCGGACTGGGGGCCTCGCGGGCGACGGCCGGTCGCTGATCACGAGGGGCGTTTTTGAGGAGGAGTTACGTGAACAACTTTGAGCAAAGCCCGGGCCCTGGCGAGACAGCTGGAGACGAACAAGTCCAACCGGCAGACCAGATGAGCGCCGAGATCAATCAGAGCGCCGAGATCCAACTGCCGGAAGTTCTGCCGATCCTGCCGCTCCGGAACACCGTCGTCTATCCGATGACCGTTCTGCCCCTCAGCGCCGACCAGCCGCGCTCGATCCGGTTGGTGGATGCCGCGGTGCAGGGCAACCGGCTCGTCGGTCTGGTCGCGATGAAAGATGCCAGCGTCGAGACGCCTGGCCCGGATCAGATATACGAAGTCGGCACGGTCGCCCTCATCCATCGTCTGCTGCGTGCGCCAGATGGCAGTGTGCGCCTGATTATCCAGGGACTCCAGCGCATTCAGATCACGGAGTGGACCGCCGAGGAGCCCTACCTCATGGCGCGCGTGCAGGCCCGTCCGGAGGTGACGGTTGACACCGTCGAGGTTGAAGCGCTCAACCGCAATCTGCTGGAGCTCTTCCGCCGCCTGGTGGACCTGGTGCCGCATCTCCCCGATGAGCTGATGATGGCGGCGATCAACACCGAGGATGCGCGCCAGCTGGCGTATCTGGTGGCCACCAGCATCCGCATGGAGGTCGTCGAGGCCCAACAAATCCTGGAGGCCGACAACGTCGCCGACAAGCTGCGGCTGCTTACCCGGATCCTCAACCGCGAGCTGGACGTGCTCGAGTTGGGCAAGAAGATCCAGACCGAGGCCCAGGGCGAGATGGAGAAGGTGCAGCGCGAGTACTTCCTGCGCGAGCAGATGAAGGCGATCCAGCGCGAGCTGGGCGAGGAGGGCGAGACCCAGGTCGTCGAGGAGTATCGCCAGCGCATCGAGGAGCGCAACATGAGCGCCGAGGCGCGCGAGCAGGCCCTGCGCGAGCTCGACCGCATGAGCAAGATGCCCCCGCAGGCTGCCGAGTACTCGGTCATCAAGACCTACCTCGACTGGCTGCTCGACGTCCCCTGGGCTAAGGTGACCGAGGATAACCTCGATATCAAACATGCCCGCGGGGTGCTCGATGAAGATCACTACGATCTCGAGGACATCAAGGATCGCATTATCGAGTATCTGGCCGTGCGCAAGCTCTGGCACGAACGCTTCGAGCAACGTGAGGGCGACCAGGAGCCGGACGTGCTCTCCGATGACTCGCTCCCGGCGATTGTCCGGGAGGAGCCCGAGAATACCGGCCAGGGCGCGATTCTCGGCCTGATTGGACCACCTGGGGTTGGGAAGACGAGCCTGGGCCGCAGCATTGCCCGCGCGCTCGGCCGCGAGTTCACCCGGATGAGCCTGGGGGGCGTCCGCGACGAGGCCGAGATCCGCGGCCACCGCCGCACCTACATTGGCGCCATGCCCGGCCGCATCATGCAGGCCCTCAAGCGGGTGGGCGTGCGCAATCCGGTCTTCATGCTCGACGAGATCGACAAGCTCGGGCGCGATTTCCGCGGCGATCCCACGTCCGCCCTGTTGGAGGTGCTCGACCCGCAGCAGAACAACACCTTCCGCGATCACTACCTTGACGTGGACTTCGACTTGAGCGACGTCATCTTTATCGCCACAGGCAACCTGCTCGAGCCCATCCCGCCGCCCCTGCTCGACCGAATGGAGGTCCTGGAACTGGACGGGTACACCGAGACCGAGAAGGTGCACATCGCCCGCAACTACCTCGTGCCGCGCCAGATCAGGGCCAATGCATTGCTTCCCGGCGAGATCGACTTCACCGAGGATGCCTTGCGCCGGATCATTCGGGACTACACACGCGAGGCGGGGGTCCGCAACCTCGAGCGCGAGATCGGCCGGGTGCTCCGCAAGGTCGCGACCCGCGCCGCGACCGGCGAGCGGGAGAAGACCGTCGTAAGCGCGGAGGAGGTGCCGGGCTACCTCGGCAAGCAGCGGTACTACTTCGAGGCGGCCGAGCGCACCGAGACGCCGGGCGTCGCCACCGGCCTGGCCGTCACCGCGGTGGGCGGCGATATCCTCTTCATCGAGGCGTCGCGCATGGCGGGCAAGAAAGGGTTGACCCTCACGGGCCAGCTCGGCGAGGTGATGAAGGAGTCGGCCGTTATCGCTGTGAGCTACGTGCGTGCCAACGCCCGGCGCTTCGGGATTGATCCTGGTTTCTTCGACGACAACGATATTCACATCCACGTCCCGGCGGGCGCGATCCCTAAAGACGGCCCCAGCGCGGGCGTCGCCATGGTCACCGCCGTTGTCTCGCTGTTGACCCGCCGTCCGGTCAAGAGCAACGTCGGCATGACCGGCGAGATCACGCTGCGGGGGCAGGTGCTCCCGGTCGGCGGCATCAAGCAGAAGGTGCTGGCGGCCCACCGCGCCGGCCTCAACAGCGTCATTCTGCCCAAGCGCAACGAGCCGGACCTCGACGACCTGCCGCCCGAGGTGCGCGAGCAGATGACCTTCATTCTGGCGGACCAGATCAAAGATGTCCTCGATCATGCCCTGGGCGAGCCGCTGCCGGAGGAGCAGGCGCACGACGGCGAGCGCGAGGAGTCGCTCGCGCTCACGGTCGAAACCACGGAGGATCGGGTCAGAACTTCGTAGGACAGAGGATGACTACCTGGAGACGGAGGTCGACTCCTCCGCCTCTGGACGTCTTCCATCGCCGAAAGGCTGCTCGCTCCTGAACGCACTTTCATTCTCTCCTATCTGCACACCCATGAGCACGCATCGATGAAGCCTCCCCTTGCCATGGTGGCCATTCTCGCGGGCCTCGCGGCCGTCGGCGCGGCGGGCTATCAGTGGCTGATCCGCCGTCCAGAACCAACGACCGACGGCCTGCTCGCGGCGCCCGGCTTGAACGATCGGGTCGAGGTCGTTCGCGACCGCTGGGGCATTCCCCATCTCTTTGCCCGGGGTGAGGACGACCTGTTCTTTGCCCAGGGCTACACCCATGCCCAGGACCGGCTCTGGCAGATGGACTTCAACCGGCGCTTCGCCTCCGGCCGGCTGAGCGAGGTCGTGGGAGAGAGCACCCTCCTTCTGGATCGCTGGATGCGGGTGCTGAGTCTGCGCCGCTCGGCCGAAGCCGCCTGGCCGCACACCGGCCCGGAGGCTTGTCGCGCCGCCACGCGCTACGCGGCCGGGGTCAACGCCGTGATTGACGCGCGCGTGCGGGAGAACGCCTGGCCGCTCGAATTTCGCCTGTTGCGCTACCGGCCCGAGCGCTGGACGCCGGCGGACAGCCTCGTGTTGCTGCGCCTGATG
>DOUV01000023.1 GCA_003520455.1 Chloroflexota bacterium
GGCATCGCCGGCCGCAAGCTCCTGCCCGGCCGGCGGCACGATCGGAAATCGGCCGTAGATGCGCACGTCGGCGATCCAGGTCGGCGTCTCGGCCAGCGCCAGCGAGCCCATCACCGGGACGATCAGCGCCGGCTCGCCCTGGCGAGGGAGCACCGCGTAGATCTGCGTCGTGCGCCACATGTTGACCAACCGATAGGAGAAATCGCTCAGGTAGGTGACGTTCTCCCAGATCGACGCGACGACTGCGTCGAGATCGTTTTCGTCCATGACCTTCCTGGCGCGATCCAGATTGAGCAGCATGAGAGCCCTCCTTAGCTTTTGCTCGGCGTGCACTGCCCGGCACACACTGGATTAGCGGAACGACACTGCTTGTGGTGTGCCCATATGCCGGTAGACGATCTCGACGACTCGGACGAGCGCGCGTGCCAGCATGCGGGCCTCGCGCTCGATCAGCTGGCCTTCCTCGTCGGTTGTTCCCAGGCCGGGAGAGAGCAGGATATTGCCGTCGTAGCCAATAGTGGGCACCAGCCCCATCTCCGACATGCAATTCTGAATGATATTGCTCCCGGCATACATATCCTCGATCGTGAAGATGGGGAAGCCCATCTCGCCGTCCCGCCAAGTGTTTTCGTAGTTGAGCTCGACCGCCATCGAATTCATCGATTTGGTGATCATCCAACCCTGACGCAGCGGTGCCGGGAGCTCGGCGAAGGTTTCCACGACAATATCGTACAGGTCGTCGACCGCCTGGGTGACACGCTCGGGCTCGTCCCGCAGGACTTCGAGACTGGCGATGACGCCCAGCAAGGCTTCTTTGCCGGGATCGTTGGTCACGTAGGCGGCTTTGCCGTGGGAAGATCCGGTTCCCCAGCGCTGCCCGTGGATCCCGAGCGCGCGGCGAATCTGCACCATCAGCTCCTCGCGCCCGACGATCAGTCCTGCGGTCGGCGCGCCGGCCGCCTTGTCCATGCTGTAGACCATGATATCCGCGCCGATCGCGCGCGGGTCGGTGCCCAGGAATGGCGCCCCCCAGGCGTTATCGACCACGTAGGGGACCTGATAGCGGCGCGCCAGCTCGCCGATCAGCACCTGGAGCTTCGGCGCGCCATCCTGGTTCTTCACGCCGTACCCATAGCCGGGTGTGTCATAGCCGAGGCTGCTGAAGCCGACGAGCGTGTCGGCATGATGTGCGGCGACTTCGGCCAGGGCCGCCCGCGCGGCCTCCGGGTCGACCCGCGTGAGGAGCGGCACGGGATGGTATTTGATCCCGTGGGTTGGGTACTCTGCGCCGCTCAGGCGGACGAAGATCGCGTCCAGGTTGGTGAGCCGCTTGCCCGAGAAGCCGAGCTCTCCGGCGGTGACGCCGCGATCGCCGAACAAATCCTTGTAACGCGGCGGGAAGGGGCGCCCGTAGCCGCCGTGGTGGTGCAGATGCCGCTCGTAGAGGGTGATATAGCGCGCGCGGTAGGTATCGCCGCGCCCGGTAAAGGGCGGTGTGAAGAAGGTGTCGAAGGTGACCCACAGGGCGGCCTCGCAAGTGTTGATGCAGGCGGCATCCCACTCATCGCCGTAGACGTCCTTGACGATCGCGCGCACGCACTCGTCGAGCGGAGCGTTGCCGATCACCTTGCGCGCTCCCGCCTCGATGGCCTCCGCCACGCGCCGGATAAGCAGCCCGTGGCAGCTCGAAACCGCGCCGGTGAAGCCGAAGGTCCCGCGCATCTCGGGGATGATGCCAAGGGCGCGGGCCGCCTCGCGCGCCTCGGCGTAGATCTGCGGCGCGCGGGCCTGAAGATGGTTATACAGTTGGAACCGGTAGTTGAAGGGACTGTTCATTCGTTGACCTCCCTCCTCTCAACGTAAGTCGATGCCTCGCGCGTGGCCTCAGCGCGCGGTCCAGCCGCCGTCGACGAGCAGCGTGTGCCCCGTCACCATCCCGGCCTCCAGCGAGGCGAGGTAGACGACGGCCGCCGCGACGTCGCTCGGCTGGATGAACGTTCCGCGCGGGATGGAGGCGAGCACCGTCGCTCGTAGGGTTGCATCCTCCAGGGCCTTTCTCGTCAGATCGGTGACCACATAGGCCGGGGCCACGACATTGACCGTGATGTTCTGCTCGGCCAACTCGAGGGCCAGGACGCGGGTCATCTGAATCAGCCCGGCCTTACTCGCGCCGTAGGCTGCCAGGCGCGGTGCTCCGACGACGCCCGCCTGGGAGGCGATGTTGATGATCCTGCCCCAGCCGGTCGGCACCATCGAGCGGGCCGCCTCCTGCGCGCAGCGAAACGCGCCGACCAGGTTCGTGTCCAGGACAAAGTGCCAGTCGTCGTCCGCCAACTCGAAGAGCGTGCCGCGCCGGTTCGTGCCGGCGTTGTTGACCAGGATGTCCGGCCCGCCGATCTGTTGCCGGACGGTCTCGAAGGCCGCGCGGACCTGGTCACTCGAGGTGACATCCAGCGCCACGCCGAGGGCGGCATGGCCCTCCTGTTGGAGTTCCGCTGCGACGCGTTGGGCTTCTTCGAGCCGCCGGCTCGTCACGGCCACCGTCGCGCCCGCCTGCGCCAGGGCGGCCGCGATCGCTCGTCCAATGCCGCGGCTCCCTCCAGTAACAACAGCCGACTTCCCGCTCAGGTCAAACATTGCTCCTCACCCCCTCCAGGGAGGCTCCGCCCGTGCACCCTCCCCCTGGCAATCATCTTCACCGTAAAGAAGAATTAGAACCCTTGGTGTCCAACCCTCGTCGCCGGGTCGAGCGCGTCGCGAGCGGCGTCGCCGAGGAGGCTGAAGCAGACGCCGACGAGGGTGACGACACCGGCCGGGACGAGCACCATGTAGGGCGCCAAGCTCACATACTGGCGTGATTCGGCGATCATCGCCCCCCACTCCGGCGAGGGCGGTTGCGCGCCCAGCCCCAGGAAATTCAGCCCGGCGACCTCGATCACCACCCAGCCGATGTGGGATGACATCGTTACAAGAATGGGGGACAACACGTTCGGCAAGACGTGCCGCGCCATGATCTGCCCGGTCGATTCGCCGATGCCGACCGCGGCGAGAATGTAGTCCTGGGTCGCCACCGAAAGGACCGCCCCGCGGACCATTCGGGCATAGAAGGGGATGCTCGCAATCGCGATGGCGACCAGAGCATTGGCAAGGCTAGGGCCTAGAACGGCGACGACGACGATCGCGAGCAGGATCGACGGGAAGGCGAGCATCCCGTCGATGACCCGCATGATGAAGGCACTGAGTGGCCCCTCGAGATAGCCGGCCAGGATACCAAGACTCGACCCCACCGTTGAGGCGATGAGCGCCGCGGCCAGGCCAACCGAAAGCGAGAGCCGCCCGCCCCACAGCACCCGGCTTAGCAAGTCCCGACCGAACATGTCCGTGCCTAACGGATGCCCGGGCGTCAGGGGCGGGAGCTGGCGGGTAGCCAGATTCACGGCCGTCGGGTCGGGGAGGCGGAGCAGCGGCGCCACCAGGGCAGCCGTGGCAATCAGGAGCACGATGCCCCCGCCGCCGAGCCCGCGCACGCCGAGTCGATTCAAGGTCGCCACTCTCACGCGCGGCGCTCGAAATCTGCCCATCGGCGACGAAGCGGCAGGAAGGGTTTGATCCATACTCCCACCTTTAACAGGTTCGGACCCGGGGATCGGCGAAACCATGGAGAATGTCGGTGATGAGATTGATCCCGACATACAAGACGGCTAGCAGCAGCACGCAGCCCTGCACCAGTGGCAGATCGCGGGTGACGACGGCGCGCACCAGCAGCGAGCCGAGGCCAGGCCAGGCAAAGACGATCTCGACCAGCGCCGCCGCGCCGAACACGTAGCCCAGCTCCAGGCCGAGAATGTGAATCACCGGAATGATCGCGTTCCGCATCACGTGCCAGAGGATGATCCGGCGGGGCTTCAGGCCTTTGGCGCGCGCAGTGCGGATGTGATCTTGTCCGAGAGTCTCGATCACCGAGGCCCGCGTCATGCGGGCCACCACCGCGGTGGGGGCGGCGGCCAGGGCGATTGCCGGGAGCAGCAAGTATTGCAGCGTCGTCGCCCAGGTTGCCGGCCCGGTTGTCGGGCGGATCCCGCCGGATGGTAACCAGCCGAGCGAGAGCGAGAAGACGACGAGCAAGAGTAGGCCGAGGACGAACGGCGGGATCGCGACTCCCATCGAGATGATGGCGGTCAAGGCGCCTTCCCACCGGGCGTGGCTTTTCAACCCGGCCACGGCGCCGATCGCCAGGCCGGCAGTCAGGATCAAGAAGAAGCTGGCCGACGCGAGCAGGAACGCCGGGCCCAGTCGCTCGCCGAGCTCGACGGTGACGGGGCGGCGGAAGAAGATCGAATTTCCCAAGTCGCCGCGCGCGGCCCTGGAGACCCAGCGCAGGTATTGGACCGGCAACGGGTCCTGAAGGTGGAGCTCCGCACGTATGGTCTGCAGGGCCGCCTGGTTCGCCATCGGCCCCAGCATCGAGATCGCGGGGTCCCCAGGCGCGAGATGGATGAGGGAGAAGGTAAGAATAGTGGCGCCGATGATGATGGGAACCGAGGCGGTGATGCGCCGCAACACGAATACTAGCACGGAGTTGCCCTCCGGCGACTATCTCTGCCGTCACCAGACCAATCTGGTCGTCCGCTGACGCCATCTGACCCGCCGGCGCTGTGGGTTTCAACGAAATGTGTCGCGTGCAACGACACAATGGTGTCTCGGCACACGACACCTGATCTCGCTCTTCCGCACTCAACTGCTGCTGGCCGTTGCTGTCGTCAAGCCCAGTCGGTTGAAATTGGCCCCGACGACCAGCCCTTGCACACGGCGGCGCGAAGCAACCACGTACTTCGCGTGGAACATGAAGATCCAGGGTGCTTCGTCGGCGACGATGCGCTGCGCTTCTTTGTAGAGTTCCGTGCGCTCGTCCTGTTTGATCGTGGTGCTCGCCTTATTAAGGAGGTCGTCGACCTGAGGATTCGAGAAGAAACTCAGGTTATAGCCGGCCGGCGGCTCGAAGGCCGTCGTCAATTGCAGGCTGACGTACTGGCCAGGATCGTCGGTGTTGTTACCCCAGCCCATCTCGGCCAGGCCGTAGGGCTGCGTTCCCTGCAACAGCGATCCCAGGTACGAGGTCCATTCGATCGTGTCGATGCTGGCCTGTACGCCCACCTCGCGCAGGTTCGCCTGGACCACGGTGGCGAGTTCGCGCGGGCTGACCATCATCGACCCGCTGACCGGCGAGACGAAGCGGGTCGAGAGCCCCTCGGCATAGCCGGCGTCTGCCAGAAGCTGCTTCGCCTTATCAGGGTCGTGCTTGTATACCTGCACGTTGGGCTCATAGGCCCAGGTCCCTGGCCAGACGAACCCCGTCGACGGATCGGCGGCGCCGTGGAGCACATCGCGGATGATCGCTTCCTTGTCCACCGCATAGTTGAGCGCTTGGCGCACGCGTTTGTCTTTGAAGGGTTCCTCCTCCATGTTGATCGCGATCCACCACGTATGCAGCCCCGGGTGGGCTTGCACCTGGAGGTTCTGGTCCGCCTCGATGAAGGGGATAAACTCGGGGCTGACGTCGGTGACGATGTCTACGTCGCCCTTCTGGAGCTGGATCACTCGCGTGGCCTCGTCGGGCACCGGTTTGATCACGACACGCTCCAGCTTCGGCGGCCCGGCCCAGTAGTCGGGGTTACGCTCCACCACGAGCTGCTGATCCTTCGCCCAGGAGACGAAGCGGAAGGGACCCGTCCCGACCGGGTTCTCGTCGAATTTCTCGCCATACTTCTCGAGCGCGGCGGGGCTCACGGGGCTGGCCGGGAGCCAGGTCAGTTGGGATAGGAAGACGGCGTCCGGCTGCTTCAGCAGGAATTTCACGGTGTAGTCGTCTACTACCTGTACTTCCGCCAGGCTCGAGTAGAAGAAGCCGAGATAGGGGTAGGGCGGACGGTGCGCCGGATGCTTCTCGTCCAGCATCCGGTCCCAGGTGTACTTGACGGCCTGTGCATTGAACGGTGTGCCGTCGTGAAACTTCACATCCTTGCGCAGTTGGAAGGTATACTCCTTGGCATCCGGCGAGATGGTCCAGCTTGTCGCCAGCGACGGCTTGACCTCGGTCGACACGCCCGACACATCGACGAGCCGGTCGTAGAGCGTGATGGCGAGGTTCTTGAAGTTGGCAAGCGCATGCGCGGGATCGAGACTCGTGACGTCCGAGGTGACACCCAAAACGACCGTCCCTCCGGCCTGTGCAGCTACTTGGGTTGGCGCGCTCGTCGCGGCGAGCGATGCCGCTGCTGTGGGGACCATCGTCGCGACGACGGGCGATGGGGCGGTGGTTGCGATGCTGGGACCGCTGCTACACGCGGCGAGGATGGAGCTTATGAAAGGAGTAGACAATCCGAGTAGGCTTGCTTTTCGCAGGAACTGGCGTCGCGACATCCGGCCGCGCAGAAATGCCTCGACGACCTGGACCTCTTCCTTCTTCTTCGCAGCGCACATCTTCCCCTCCTCTTCTTCAGGTACACGCGAGCGATCCGCACGGTGCTCTTCCCACGAACGCGCGTGAAAACAGCCGGGGCGCAATTAAGCCGGCGAGGTGATCGCTACCCGCTCCGCCCGCAAGCGTTCGATCAACTCGGCCGTCGACAGGACATTGGCGTACCACTTGCCGAAGAGCCAGATGGCATGGCTGTGCTCCTTCTCGGTCAGCGCCGCGCAGCAGTCCTCGACAACAAATATCTTGTAGCTGCGGTCGCTTGCATCGCGCACGGCCGTCTCGACACAGCCGTTTGTGACGACTCCAGTGACGATCAGGGTATCGATTCCCAGATTGCGCAGCACCTGGTCGATAGCGGTCGAGTTGAAGACGCCACCCGCGGTCTTGCTCAGGACCAGTTCGCCTTCGTGGGGGGCGATCTCGTCAAGAATATCGGCCTCGCGAGCGCCGGGTGGCACCAGGATGCCCAGGTCGCGATGCTGGCGGCTGATATCGCGCCCGTCGGGGCTGGCGGCCATGATTCGGACGTAGATGACCTGGCTGCCCGCCCGCCGGGCGGCGTCGAGCAGCCGCTGGAGATTTGGCACAACGATGGTCTCCAGGCGCTCGAAATAGTCTCGGTATTCCTCCGCGTGCCCTTGTTCCCGCGCGTCTCTCCCGATGCCCCACGCTCGGTGGGCGTCGTAGTACTGCATGTCGACGACTAGCACGGCAGAGCGTTCGGGGACTAACTCGTGGCGCGGCAGTTTTCCAAAGATATCGCTGGCGGTGTCCATTGATACCCCTTTCTGGTGAAAGCGAATCCTGCCTCCTGGGATCGTCGAGGGCTGGGCGAGGTTGCGGGGAGCGCGAAGCAGTATCAAATTCGAGTTCACAACTAGACAAAGAGGGAGATGTGTTATATAGTATATCATATGCTGCGCCGTGTCAATGGGGTGCGCCAATTCTCTCCGGTCGCGCATCGAGCGCCGTTTCTGGGGTTGTTTGGGAGCCGAGCTATGCAGGCGTTTTTTCCCCTGTATGAACAGCGGCGCATCGTCGGAACACTGGCGTATGTGGTAGCGCTCTTTAGTTTATCCGGGCGCTTTCTGGGGCCGCTCGCGCCCTTCATCAAACCAGCGCTCGCGCTCTCCGATGTGCAGATCGGGTTGCTCAGTACAGCCTTCCTGGTCGGCTCGCTGGTCAGCTCGTTCCCGGCCGGGCGACTGGTCGACCGGCGTGAAGTTCGGACGGCCATCACGCTCGGGCTAGCCTTGTTGGGGCTGGCATTGGGCGTCGCGGCAACTTCGGACGAATTTTCTCGAGCTGCTGCTGGTTCTACTGTTGGCAGGGACCTTTCGCAATATCGTGGGCATCGCAGTCAGCGTCGCCACGATTCGCCATACGGCTGCCGATCTCTGGGGTACGGTGACGGGGGTAATCCGCGCCAGCGGCTCCTCCGCCGATCTGCTGGTATCGCTACTCCTGCCTATGCTGGCGCTCGTGCTCGGCTGGGCCGCAGCGCTCGGCCTGATCGGCGGCCTGCTGCTTGCTTCGGCCCTCATCCTCTGGCCGCTCTTACCCGTGACGCGGCGCGGGCACCGCGTCGGCGAGCAGAGGGTGGCGCAAAAGGGGGTGCTCGACCAGCGCGTGCTGCTGGTTTCGCTCGTCACGTCCGGCTACCAGACCAGTCTCCTGGCCATCAATTCGTTCTTTGTGCTCTACCTGGTAGAGGTGCTGGATATCTCCCCGGTGCTCAGCGGGGCCTATCTAGCCGTCTCGCAATTGATGGCCGTCGTCGGTCAGATCATTTGGGGCGTCGTCGGAGATCGTGGAGTGCACTCCGGGAAGAAGACTATCCTGGCGCACCTCGGCGTGGGAACCGCCCTCGGATTGCTCGCCTTGGCGGCGCTTCCCGCTCGGGCGGGCGCTGCAGCCCTGCTGATCGTGAGCGCTTTCCTTGGATTGACGGCCCTCGCCTCGTGGGGGGTCATCACAGCCCTGATCCTGGACGTCTCCGACGTCGAGCGCGCCGGCAATGCCAATGCGCTCTTCGCGACATTCGTCTATAGCGTTGGCGCCATCAGCCCGTTGCTCTTCGGGCTGATCGTCGAGGCGACCGATTCATTCCGGATTGCATTTCGCCTTTTTGCCATCATCACTTTGGGATCTGCCATCGCTTTATGGTTTCTCCCACTGAAACCGGCGCCGGAGCCAGACGTCGAGAGGGATGCCGGTGGCGCTGGGCCCGCCGCAGGCGCTCAGGCTGGCGCCTCGCAAAACGCTGCGGGGGGAGAATACTAGAAATAAACGAGTTACGAGCTCGACTTTTGCACCTTGACAAGTGAATAGCCAGAAGCAGCAGAAGCGGATGCTCCAGAGGCAGTACTCCTGGGCGGAAGCAATACACGCCCGACCCTCGCTGGCCTGCGTGCCAGGACGGCTTCAACCGTTTGATGACCAAGCGGATCAGAACGCGCAGACGGCGCGGATGATGGGCGCCATGATCCCCGGCAATGATTGGCCTTTGGCCAAGCCCGCACTGATGAAGAGCGCCAGGCTCCAGAGACTCTGGGCTTGGATTACTCGCCGCCAGAAAGGCAGGCTGCCCTCAAGTTCGAGCTTGAGTTGACGGTGAAGCGTGTCGTGGAGGGCAGAGTCATGGTGGGCCGCACGCAATAAGCTAGAGACCACGGCGACGCAGGCGACATGTCGTTCAATGGCCGCAAAGTCCCGGGTCCGATCCTGGTCGAGTCCCTCGGCCTTGCCTTCCTCGTGATAGACACGGGCAGGCCAGCGATGGCGGCGGATACGGGTGATGCCGGGAGCTTGCCAGTTCAAGCGGTTGGAGATGGAGGGGACGGGCGCGTCCGCCAGGTCCGCCCGGTGATGGTTGATCACCAGGCGGTGTTTGCCGAAGGTGTGAATCCGATGCGTGGCGCAGTAGCTGGAGGAGTGTTCTTCCTCGCCCTTGGAGGCAATGCGGATCGGCTTGAAGACAGGCGGCGTGCCGAACTGTTGACCCACGTCGGTCAACAAGGTATCATCCACGCTCAGCACCCCGCGCGCCTTGATCTACGTCTGGGGCAGACTGGCCAACACCGCCAAGCGGGCGCTGTTCAGCCAGGCCAGGGAAAAGGGCTCTCGGGTAACAACCGGTTCAGGCTCCTCTGATTCCGGCTCTCATGCACCAACAGCCGGTTGATGCCATCAATCGTCTTGTTCTCCGAGACGATCAAGCCACTGATGTAGCGCTGAAACTCAATCCAGGTGGGCACCGAGAACACCGGCTCAAAGTAGGGTGCGTAGTGTTGCACCAGTTCGGGAACTCCACCAGGGCAAGCATCCGACCACCTCCTCACTCGCGGCTGCCCTGATTCTACACCCGATTCCTGATGCCCGGCTGGCTCACTGCTTCTGGCTGTTCACTTGTCAAGGTACGGCTGTCGTCGAGTTATGTCACTACAATAGTCGAGTTACGAGGTTTGAAATGAAGAGAGAAAAACAGGCTCTCATCCCCATCGACCGGCCAGAAGGTCTCACCGATCTGGCTTATAACGCGATTCGGCAAGCCATCATTGAACACCAGCTCAAGCCAGGAGAGAGTGTCAGCGAGGCCAGCTTGGCCGAGATGTTGAACGTCAGCAAGACACCGGTGCGGGAATCGTTGATCCGCCTCCGCGAGGTCGGGCTGATCGTCTTCGACGGCAACCGGGGCGCCAGGATCGTCGACCCAACCATCGAGACGATCAAGGATGCCTACGAGGTGCGCGAGGCCCTCGAGGGCTTCAGCGTGCGCCTGGCCTTCGCGCACCTCACCCCTGAGGCGCTCGACGAGCTCGAACTGGCCGCAGGGCGCTCGATCGAGTGCGCCGTCGAAGAAGATATCGCCGGCTTTCAGGAATGGGACCAGCAGTTTCATTTCGGTATCGCTACGCTAGCCGGCAACGAGCGGCTCTACAAGCTGCTGCGCGACAATAGCGACCTCGTCAGAACCTTCCGGCAGCTCACCGTCTCGCGCCCCTTATGGGCGACCGTCGAGTGCGCCACGGCGCATCAGGAGATCGTCACGGCCCTGCGCCGCCGTGATCAGCAAGGCGCGGTGGAGGGCATGCAGCGACACATCCAGGACGTGAGGAACCGCGTTCTCCAGGTGCTCGAGGCCGCGGAGGCGCCGTCCTGACCCGGGAGCAGCAAGACGTAGTCACCTTTTCAACGAACCGGGACACGCAGGATTCGGCGGCTGCCCTCGGCCAGCCGCCGAATCCTGCGTGTCC
>DOUV01000449.1 GCA_003520455.1 Chloroflexota bacterium
GTATGCTGGCGCTGTCCCTCGCCGCGATCCCGTTCGTCCTGCGCCCGCTGGTCGCTCCCCCGCTCCCTCCACCCGTCCGCGCCGATATTCCGGCGGTCGAGTGGCGCGTCGGCGACGCACTCGTGCTCGAGCGCTACGCCTTCCCGTGGACGGTGGACAGCCACTTGCCGCCCGGCAGTAGCGCCGAGCTGTACGTTGCCTGGGGCGCGCGCGCCGCCCTGCCCGACTTGCGCCTGCGCCTCCAACTGATCGATCGCAAGAACCGCCCGCTCTGGATCAAGGAAGGCACCCTCTCGGCCGGTCGCGACACGAGCGACCAGTGGCCCGCCGAGACAACGAATTTGCCGGCCTGGCACCGGGTCACGATCCCGCCCGGCACCCCGCCCGGTTGGTACCGCCTGATGCTGAGCGTTCACCCGGCCGGCGACCCGGCCCCGCTACCGATCACCGATCCTGCCGGGACCTTCCTCGGCGAGCAGGTCATGATCGGACAGGTGACAGTGACGGAGGCAACGCGATGAGCGGCCGGCCCTGGCCCGCGCCCCGTTGGCTGGCAGTCTTGCTGGTCGGCTTGCGCTTGGGCGCGCTGGCCCTCTACCGCCCCGGTGGCTATATCGCTGTTGCACCGCCCTACCCGGCGCTTCCCGCCTGGCTCGACGCGCGGCTGGACCTCCTGACCGCAACGAGCGATCTCAGCCGGCAACTGGCAGTGGGGCTCCTGATGCTCCCCTTCGAGGTGGCGACGCTGCTGTTGCTCTACCGGCTGGCGCGCTTCCGCTGGAGCGAGGCCCGCGCCCGGCGCACAGCGCTCTTCTGGGCACTGCTCTGGCTCCCGCTGAGCGCCTGGCTCCAGCGCGCCGACACGGTCGGGGTTGCCCTGCTCCTCGGCGTGCTGGTCCTGATGGGTGCGCCCACGCGCACCGTGCGGGCACCTCGTCACTGGCTCTGGCCGGCCCTGGCGTTGACCCTGCTGGTGCCCTTCACTGGCGAGGCCCTGCTCTACCTGCTCCCCTTCCTGGCCCTCCTCCTGCCGACGGTTCGCGGCGCGCTGCTGGCCATCGCCTTGATGCTACTCGATGCTCTCGTCACAACCATCGGTCCGGCGCTGTTGCCCCCAGCGTCTGGGGCGCTACTCGTCGCCCGGCTGGCCCTGATCGGCGTCGCGCTGTTGCTGGCCTGGGAGTGGGTCCACCAACTCCACCGGCGGCGGGTGCCCCGCCCGAGCCGGCCAGGTGCGCACCTGGCGATCATCGCTGTGGTCCTCTTGCTCACAGCACCGCTCGCCCTGCGCGACTATCGCGCGGCACGGCTGGCCCACTCTGCCTTCGCCCCTCTGGTGAGCGAGTGGGAGCAGGCGCCAGGGGGCACGATTCTCCTGAACCATTGGGATCTCTACGACGAGCTCTACGCCTGGGTCGGCAGCCGCTACCGCATGAGCGTCGTCACCGAGCGCAACCGTGCTGCCCTCGAAACCCAGCTGGCCAGGACTCCTGGCCCGGTCTGGATTGTTGCCCGCCACGGCGTCAGTAACCCCGAGTTCAGCGTGCTGCGCGCCTGGCTGGCGAGCCAAAGGATCACCACCAATACGACCACCGTCGGCACCACGACCGTCGAACGCTTTGGGCTCGACAAGTGAAAACGCCGCCGGCGGTGAAGGACAAATGAGCAATTTGTCCAAATACCTGGCAACCCCATGCCCGGCGTCCCCACCTCGCACTCCTGACTGCCGGGCTCAATGGAAACTTGTTGCAAGAAGAAGGAAGGAGGAAGGCGTGTTACCAAAGATCGAGACACGACCACCCCTGCAGTTTCGTCCGGTCACAGCTGAGCGCTGGCATGATTTGGAGAGCTTGTTCGGGGAGCGCGGGGCGTGCGGGGGCTGCTGGTGTATGTGGTGGCGTGTGAAGCGGTCCGAATTCGAGCAGCAGAAGGGTGAGGGGAACCGGCAGGCGCTGAAGACCATCGTGGAGTCCGGGGAGGTCCCGGGAATTCTGGCTTACGCCGAGGGCCAACCGGTCGCCTGGTGCTCGGTCGCACCGCGGGAGCACTTTCCCGTGCTGGATCGCTCGCGCATCCTCAAGCGAGTAGACGAAGAACCGGTCTGGTCAGTCGTTTGCTTCTTTGTGGCCAGGCCGTTCAGAGGCCAGGGGTTGATGGTTGCCCTGCTGCGCGCCGCCGTCGACTACGCCAAAGCCCATGGTGCACAGATCGTGGAAGGCTACCCGGTCGAGCCCAGGCAGGATCGCACCCCCGATGCCTTTGCCTGGACCGGGTTGGCCTCGGCGTTCCGCAAGGCGGGATTTGTGGAGGTACTCCGCCGCTCAGAGAGTCGACCGATCATGCGGTACGCCGTCCAGGGGCAATAAGGCGCGTGCGGGGACGATCGTGCGGCCTCCCCACCACGCGGTAGGGTCCTGGAGAGAATTCGACCCCACGCGCTCCGCTTTGCAGCCTCAGGCGTCATGCGTATCCTTTATCCTGACCATCGAAACTGAGGAGAGATGCACAGCGGCTCACTCCGACCCACAGGGGACCCACGGGGAGCCCTTTCCTCTTCGTCTGTTGCCCTTTGAGAGAACCAACGTATGACCTTCGACGACACCCGTACCAGGGCCGAACAACTGCGCAAAGTGCTGGAATACCACAACTACCGCTACTACGTCCTGGACGATCCCGAGATCAACGACGCCGCCTACGACGCACTCATGAACGAACTGCGCGCGCTCGAGGCCGAATTCCCGGAGTTGCAGACGCCCGACTCCCCGACGCAACGCGTGGGAGCGCCACCGCTCGAGGCCTTCGACAAGGTCGAACACGCGCGCCCGATGCTGAGCCTGGCGAATGCCTTCGACATCGGCGAGGTGCGCCACTGGTACGAGCGCGTCTGCCGGCTCGTTGGACACGACCGGATCGAGTGGGGAGTGGAACCGAAGATCGACGGCCTGGCAGTGGCGATCACCTACGTCAACGGCCGGTTGGTCCTGGGCGCGACCCGCGGCAACGGGATGGTCGGCGAGGATATCACTCCCAACATCCGCACGGTGCGCCAGGTTCCGCTCGAGATCCCTGTGCGCGCCCCGCGGCGGGCGCAGGAGAACCTCCCCCCCTTCCCCACCGACCTCCCGACGCCGGCACGCCTCGAAGTTCGGGGGGAGGTCTACATGCGCCTGGCCGATTTCAAGCGCCTCAACCGAGAGCAGGCCGAGGCAGGCGAGAAAACCTTCGCGAATCCGCGCAACGCGGCGGCGGGCTCGCTGCGCCTGCTGGACAGCCGCATCACCGCCCAGCGCCCGCTCAGCTTCTTCGCCTACGGTATCGGGATCCTGGACGATAACGTTGAGATCCAGACCCATTGGGAGGTGCTCGGCTACCTGGGCGGGCTCGGCTTCCCGATCAATCCCGATGCGCGCCACTTCACCGATTTTGAAGAGGCGCTCGCCTACGCCGAGACCTGGATGAGCCGCCGCGACGAACTCGACTACGAGGTCGATGGGGCGGTGTTCAAGGTGAACAGCCTGGCACTGCAGGAGAAGTTGGGCTACGCGGGCCGCGAGCCACGCTGGGCCCTGGCTTTCAAATTCCCGGCCTCCGAGGCGATCACCACGCTCAAGGACATCAAAGTCAACGTCGGTCGCACCGGCGTGCTGAATCCCAACGCCATCCTGGAGCCCGTGGCTATCGGCGGCGTGATCGTCAGCAACGCCACCCTACACAACGAGGACTACATCAAGGAGCGCGACCTGCGGATTGGCGACCGCGTGGTCGTCAAGCGCAGCGGCGACGTGATCCCGAAGGTCCTGCGCTCTCTGCCCGAGTTTCGCGACGGCGATGAGCTCATCTGGGAGATGCCCGGCCACTGCCCGGCCTGCGGCGAACCGGTGGTGCGCCTGGAGGGCGAGGCAGCGGCCTATTGCACCAACAGCGCCTGCCCGGCCCAACTTATCCGCGAGGTGGAGCACTTCGTCTCCCGTGGGGCGATGGACATCGAGGGGCTGGGCAGCAAACTGGCCGAGCGCTTCGTGACCGAGGGCCTCATTCGCGACGTCGCCGACCTGTACACCCTCGAGCAAGCCCGGCTGGAGGAGATGGATGGCCTGGGTCGCAAGAGTGCACAGAACCTGTTGGCGGCGATTGAGGCCAGCAAGGACCGTGGCCTGACGCGCGTGCTGACGGCCCTGGGCATCCGCCACGTCGGGAGCACCGTGGCCGAACTCCTGGCCGGGCAGTATCCGTCGATGGATGCCCTGATGAGCACCAGCGAAGGCGAACTTCGGCGCATCAAGGGGGTTGGCCCACAGATCGCTGAGAGCCTGACCAACTGGTTCAGCCACGAGCCCAACCGGCGGGTGATCGAGAAGCTCCGCGCTGCTGGCGTGAACCTCACTTCGCACCGAGTCGCACCGCAGGGACCAGCCGCCCTCGCGGGGCTCACCTTCGTGCTGACGGGGACCCTGCCCAGCCTCACCCGCGACGAAGCGAAAGCGCTGATCGAGGCCGCCGGTGGCCGGGTGACCGGATCTGTCTCGAACAATACCGACTACGTCGTCGCCGGCGACTCCCCCGGCAGTAAGCTCGACAAAGCTCGCCGCCTCAACATTCGGGTGATCGACGAGGCCGGGCTCCGCGAGCTCTTGGGAGAGTGACCGGCACCGGGTGACAGATCAAAAACAGGCGGGCCGCCCACGCAGCAGTCCGCCTGCTTCTTCTACAACCCTTCCCGGCGCCCGAAGTCACTCGCCCACGGCAGCGGGCGTACCATTCGCGCAGATGGGGAGACACACGCCGGCCGGAACTGCCAGCGCGACCTCACGACCCAGGCGGGCCGACTCATAGATCGCGTCGATGATCCGCATGAGAGTCACACCTTGCTCGCCGGTGCACTCCACCGGTTGGCCGGCCAGAATTCTGTCCACGAAGTGAGCCACAGCCAACGCGTGGCTGCGACCCCCATCCTGAATCTTCGGCCGAACATCCACCGGCGCGCCCAACATCTCGGTATAAAACGTCACCGTGTCTGCGTTGCCGTAATTGGCGACGTAGAGATCCGCGCCGGCCTCCTCACCGTAGAGGGTGATGAAGTAGTCGTCGCGGCCACTCCGGGTGTGGCTGGCCCAACTGGCCTCGAGGCTCAGTGCACGACCGTCCGCAAAGCGAACCAACGCCATCGCCAGATCTTCGACGTCGAACGTGCCAGCCCCGCTGGAGAACGGGCGCGGCGACCACGCCTTCTGCCCGCGCGGTCCAAACTTGGCGAAGGTCACCCCGCTGACCGTCGCGACGTCGGGGTACCCCAGCAACCAAAGGGTGAGGTCCAGCATGTGGACACCAAGGTCGATCAGCGGGCCGCCGCCTGACAGGCTACGGTTGGTGAACCAACTGGTGCTGCCAGGAATACCGGTGTTGCGTAGCCAGCCCGCCTTCGCCAGATAGATCTGGCCGAATTTCCCTTCGTCCACGGCGGCCTTGAGCCAGCGGGCGTCAGGGCGCATGCGGTAGTTGAAACAGACCACGAGTTGGCGACCGGCGGCTGCCGCTGTATCGACAATCTGTTGGGCTTCGATCGCGTTGAGCGCGAGGGGTTTCTCGCAGAGGACGTGCTTGCCCGCCTCGATCGCCGCCCGGGCGATGGGAGCATGCAAAGCATTTGGCAGCGCGACGCTGATGACGTCGATGTCAGGGCGCTGCAGCAGTTCAAGATAGTTGGTGTAGCGGTCGGTGATGCCATACCGATTGCCTACCTCGGCCAGTCGCTCGGGATTGAGGTCCGCAATCGCGACGACCTCGGCGGCAGGATGGGCCTGGTAGCCGACAATGTGCGAGGAACCAATACCGACACCAATCACACCGGCACGAAGTTGTGCACTCATGGTGCCACTCCTGGCTTGCCACGTGGCAAGCTCGTAAAGCGAGGATAAAAAAAGACATCCAGCGATGGATGCCTTGCAAAGTGGCGACGACAGGACTTGAACCTGTGACCTGGCGGTTATGAGTCGCCCGCTCTAACCAACTGAGCTACGTCGCCGAATTGCGGAGCCGATGCTCGTACACTCAAGCATCGGCTCTATGGGAAGGTAGCGGGGGAAGGATTCGAACCTTCGACCTTCGGGTTATGAGCCCGACGAGCTGCCACTGCTCCACCCCGCAACGAGAATAATTGTGATTATAGCTGGCCCGACCGCTGTGTCAAATCAGCCAGAGCTGTGGCGGATGCCCCCAGGTGCCATTGTGTGAAGCTCGCTTCTCACGGCGAGCAACCGGCCCAGGTTCACCAAAGAGCGAGCCGATGCGGGTGCATCGGCTCTATGGGAAGATAGCGGGGGAAGGATTCGAACCTTCGACCTTCGGGTTATGAGCCCGACGAGCTGCCACTGCTCCACCCCGCAGCATTACGATGATGATTATAGTCGATCTGATCAGTATGTCAAATTGCTGCGAGACGAGCGTGGCGCGGGGCGAGTCGCACGGAGCAAGCTCGCCCCGGAGGGAGAGAGGCGCTACTTCTGACTGTAGTCGTAGAACCCGTGCCCCGACTTGCGACCGAGCAGGCCGGCGGTGACCATGCGCCGCAGCAGCGGCGGGGCGGCGTAGCGCGAGTCTTTGAACTCTTCGTACATCGCGTCGGCGATGAAGAGGGTCGTGTCAAGCCCGACGAAGTCCAGCAGGGTGAAGGGACCCATCGGGTGGTTGAGTCCCAGGCGCACACCGGTATCAATGTCCTCTTTCGTCCCCACCCCCCTCTCGAGGGCCTGGATGGCGTCGAGCAGGTAGGGGATCAGGAGTAGATTGACGATGAAGCCGGGGGTATCCCTGGCGACGATGACTTGTTTGTCGAGGGCGGCACCGACGGCGCGGGCAGTCTCCAGAGTCTCTTCGCCGGTGAGCAGGCCGCGCACGAGTTCCAGCAAGGGCATAACCGGGACCGGATTGAAAAAGTGCATCCCGAGCACCTGACCGGGGCGCTTCGTCGCGGCGGCCATCTCCGCGATGCTGAGCGAGCTGGTATTGCTCGCCAGAATCGCATGGCTCGGGCTGATCTCATCTAACGCCGCGAAGATCTCTTTCTTGAGCGGCAAGTTTTCGACGGCGGCCTCGACCACCAGGTCGCGATCATGCATCGCGCCCAGGTCGGTGGTGAAACTGAGGTGTTCCCAGGCCGCGTCGAACTCGTCCTGAGTGAGCTTCCCTCGGGCCAGGCCGCGCTCCATGCTCCCGCGCAGACGGGTCCGGCCCGCCTCGAGCGCCTGCGTGTTGATCTCGCGGACAACCACGTGATAGCCGTGGCGCGCGAAGGCCTCGGCAATGCCCGAGCCCATCAGGCCACAACCAACCACACCGATGTTCTGGATCTCCATAAACTCTCTCCTCTTTGAGTTGGAGGAAGCGCTCGCCAAAGCATAGCCTCGCTTGAAGCAACAGTTCGGACAGTTGCAGGCTAGTTGCGCCCTTCCTCCCCGGGCTCCACAGGTTTCTGTGAGTTCCTCTGACCATGAGGATGACTGATTTCCTGACGGACCCCTCACCCTCCCTCGCTGCCCCAGTCAGAACGAGCGCCGGGCCGGATCCCGTTCAGCGGTGCAGTGCAAGCGAAAGCGGCGCCCGAGCGGCGCCGCTTTGGAAGTCGAGCAATGGCGCTCACCGGCGAGCGACCGTCAAACGGAACTCAAACGCTGGGCTGCGACTGCTGAGTGCCATCCCAGTCGCCTCACGCGCGACCGACACGAGCCGTCGCCGCACCGAGACGTCCCAACGCAACACGTAGCTCCCCGGCAGAGGCGGGCGAGCCTCATCCGGGACGCGCCAGGAAGTGGTCTGCGTCCAGGCCTCAGTGCTGGCGACGAGCGTGCCACTTGAATCATACGTGCGTAGCCGCACGACGTAGTACTCGTTGGGACCGAGCAGCCCGGTGGCCGCCCAACTCAAGACGATTGGCTGGCCTGTTGAACCGAGATCGGCACCGTTGAGCGGCATGAGCGGCACCGGCGCCAGGTAAACGGGTAGCGGCGTGGGCGAAACAGTCGGGCTGGGAATCACCGTTGCCGTTGGTGTCGGCGTCCCCAGAGCAATCCGCAGCACGCTGCCGACCGGTAGGTGGTTGCTGTCCGTGATCGTATTGTACGCGACCAACCGGTCGTAGGTGAGGTTGTAGCGCACGTAGAGATCCGTAATCGTTTCGCCTGCCGTGATCGTATGTTCGGTGAAAACCGTCCGATCAGGGGTTGACGTGGGTAGGATCGGCGTGGCCGTCGGCGGAGCGGCCGAGGTGCCTGGGATTACGAGTTTATCGCCCGGCCGTAAGAGGCTCGGGGCCACGCCCGGGTTCGCGGCCAGAAGCGAGTCCACCCTGACGCCATACCTCTGCGCGATGGCCGCTGGAACATCCCCACGCCGAACCTCGTAGACCAGCGGTGTGGGCACCGGCGTCAGGGTGGGCGTTGGCTCGACCGTCGGCGTCTCCGGCACCGCAGCAATCGCCGGCCCGGTCGCCGTCGGCTTGGGAGTCGGCGTATCTTCGGGAATCACCGGTGTGACGGTGGGGATCGGTGTATAGACGCCTCTCGGAATCAACAGGGTATCGCCGGCGGTAAGCTGTGAATCGGGTGCCAGACCGTTGGCTCGCAACAGATCCTTGAGTTGCACGTCGTAGATGTTGGCGATGACGCTCAAGGTCTCGCCGACCCTGACGTAGTGGATCAGGTTCGAGCCGCCGGAGCCAGAAAGGTCGGCCTCACCGGACTCGGCAGTCGCGGACGCCGGCGCCTCCGCGGTGGCCGGCCCGCCGCTCGGGGCCGCCACCACCGGAATCGTCAG
>DOUV01000324.1 GCA_003520455.1 Chloroflexota bacterium
CCCAAAATGGGCGAACCGTGAGCATAATTCGCTCTCCTCCTAATCGCTTGTGTGCAGCTCCGATCGTCTCCAGCGTTGGATTCTTGTGGCTTATCGCTTTTTACCACCCCCTTTACGAGTTCAGTGATTTTGAATCGAGCATTCAATAAACCGGGCCGAAAACTAATCGAAACGGACGGTTAAGCAGAACTAATTCATAATAGTGTAATCTAACACCCGAATGGGGCGGCATTGACGCTAACCATTAGTAGTAGCTCGAACTTGTGTATTTTGCTGGATATAACGGTATGAGCAATTTCGAGCTACTAGAATATCAGAAAACGAAAGCTGTGGATCAATAGATTGTTAGGTGACGTAGCGATTCTTGAATTCGCGCCGTTCCGATCGTGTGCCGAACTTAGCCGATGTCCCTGTTTTGCGGCTCGTCTTTGATCTTCATCAAGTTGTTGGAATCGTTAGTCTGCTGAGCGGGGGAAAGCAATCTTTGCGGTATAGTCCCGCAGGCCGTGTTCGAAGTGGTAATCTTGAGTTACTAAATGGTCTACTCAGTCATCCCGTTGTTTGTCAATCATAGTTCACAAGGGTGGTTATTACACGGGCTGAAGATTGTTGCAGAAAAGCACTATGAGCAGCATCTTCTCCGCGTCGAGCGTTCTCTACTCGATGTGGACTCATAAGTGCGTTGGCGGACTCCGCGGAAAGGCTTTTGGATTAGGGTTCGTAAGCAGCCACATCTAGTGCGAATCTGGCCGGCTCGCCGTAGGGCCTGGATCAGAGTGGCGTAGCAATACTACTCTATCTTTCTACCTGATGAGGCGGTCCGAGTCTCTATGATGGTAAACTTACGGCGCGGAAGAGGACCTCTTTCAGATTGTTGAAAAAGATGGTGGCTTGATTGTTTAAAGCTGCTTATTCCGGATGCTCTTAAGACAACTATGTGTTCTCTCGCACGCATTCAGGAGGTGAGTTTCCATCTTCAGACGAGCTTCGTCGGCATTTCGGCTACGTAGGGCACGCAAAACTGCCGTGTGCTCTTCCATGATGGTTTCGCCATATAACTCTGGAGGGGTATTGGCCAGATACCGAATCCGCAACGTCCTCTCGACCAGCGAGTTCACGAGCTCTGCTAACACTGGGTTGCCACAGTTCTCTAATATCAGGCCGTGCAGTTCCAAATCACATTGGTCGCATAGTTCATACGAACCTTGTCTTATTTCCGCAACCGCTCGGTTAAACAGATCTCCCAGCGCTTCAATCTTGCTTTCGGAGATCAAGGGGGTAGCAGTGTAGGCCGCATGAGACTCGAGGATCCTGCGCACCTCAAAGACGTGCTCAATATGGGATGCGCTTATCTCGGTCGTGACGAAGCCATGGTTGGGGGCACTTGTAACTAATGCATCTCCTTCCAACAACAATAACGCCTCGCGGACCGGTGTCCTGCTCACCCCGAGCATAGTGGCCATTCGGTCGACCGCGATAACTTCCCCTGGCGCGATCATATTATGCATGATGAGTTTCTTGATATGGAGATAAACACTCTCGCGGAGCGATAGGGGAGAACGAAATTCGTTGGAATAAGAGGGGTTTGAGGTCACGAAAGCACCAAAGATTGTATGGCGCATTATTTTGTATACAAGATACACTCGGCATAATAGCATGCGCGGTTGGGGCTGTCAAGGCCCCTATCTGACGAATCAAGGCTTCTCAAAAGTCAGGCTCTCGTGTCCTTTGCCGGGCGCACGAAGCGCCGAGCAGGCCTTGGACGTGCCGAAAGTGGCCACTCATCGATGTGTCGCGAGCAATGACCGCTGCAACCTGGAAGCCTTGGCTGAGTGGCACGGCGGCCACGCAGCACTCATCGATGTGTCGCGAGCAATGACCGCTGCAACAGGGCTCAACAAGGCCCTCTGGGTGTTCAGTTTGTCAGGCTAACAGAACTTTTGAGAAGCCCTGCTGACGAATTGACCTGGATTCAGGCGGCTAGAGCGGGGAGTCCTTCGCCGGGTACGAGAGCAGGTCGAGATACTCCGAAACGAGAGTAACTGTGGCGTGGGCGGGCTTGCCGCGAACGGACAGCAGCCAGCGAGCGCCTCTGCGGCGGTGATGAAGCGACGCACGGTTTGACGGGCCTCGTCCGAGACCGAGCGCAGGAGGTCGCACAAGTGCTCAAAGGAGGTGGCCACGCGCCAGATTAAGCGGTGAGCGTGCCGCTGGAGGGGTGGGGTCTCCTGGCGGCCAGTGAGGCGGGGCTGATGGCGGCGCAGCGCTACAGAGCGTTTCCAGGGCCGTGTTGCCGGGCGGCAAGTCAGGAATCCGATCGCAGTGGAAGAAATTGGGCCCCGTCGGTGAGCACGTCGAGCCCCTTGAGCGCTACGGTGCCTCCACGGAGCGATCTGGCGCGGTCGCACACCCGTCCGGCACGAGGCCCCGTCGCGGCGCAACCGTGGGCCAATCCAGGCGGTGGGGGTCTCGGCCAGAAGCAGGTCGAAGGGGTGCGCCGATACTTCGAGCAATACCCGGGGCTGAAGGGCGATGTGGGCCAGACGAGGATGTGTCTGCAAATTGGGGCTATGTTCGATTGATGGTAAACCACTCGCATGAGCCGAGGAGATCTCGCGAACGAACAATGGGAGCGGCGGCAGCCATTGCTGCCACCGCAAAAACCGCAGGTTGGCCGTCCGAATGACGCGCATCGTCGGATTGTCAATGGAATGCTTCGGTGGATCAGCCCGCCGAACGATCCCCGAAGTGCCAGCGGGTGGGGTCTTTGCCCAGGTTCGTCCAGGCGATGACCACGCGCGGGCGCATCTGATAGAGCCCGCCGCCCTCCCAGGTCTCGGGGCTGGGGCTGTAGCCTTCGGACGCGTACTTCGCCGTGTAAGCGGCGGCGAGCCGGACCGCCAGCGAGGGGTTCGGGGCGCGGATCTCGCGAGCCTCTCCCTCGGCGATCACGACGTCCTTGCCCTCGCCGCCGCTCTCCAGATGCACTGCGACCGCAGGGTTCGCGGCCAGGTTCCGCCCACGGCGCGTCTGAGGGCTGCCATCAAAGTAGAGTGTGTCGTCTATCCAGACGCCCCACACTGGTGCGGCGTGCGGCCGCCCATTTGGGCGAGTGGTTGAAATCCAGTAGACGGCCGCGTTTTCTAGCCGTTCGCGGGCATGGCTCCAGGGAAGGAGCCCGGCCTCGTCGGTGGGAACACCGTAATCTGTGGGAAATCGCGGTCGGTCTGCCTGAGGCTCGGCCAAAGAACGTGCCGTCTGAGCTGGCATGGGATTCCTCGTCATGAATACCTCCTGAAACCTCCTGACGCAGAACAACGAAAGGCTGGCGACAGTCGTGCTCTATCAAGGGTGAAGTGTGGGGAGAGTGGGTGACGAAGCCGGGCACACTTCCCAGCGCCATACGTCTCACAGAGCAGCCGTGTCGGAGAGTAGGAACAAGTATAGCTGGTCGGTGCGACGGAATTCGCGGTTGGTCGAATGGGCGAGCCTGGGGCACGTTGGGGGGATGGGAGGCAGGGGTCTCCAGAGCGCGGGGGGGACGGTAGCGCCGTCCCTGCCTCTAGAACAGTGGTCGAGGCGTCAGACTTCCGAAGTCTGGTTTGCCGCTGGTGCTCGCCTCGATCACTGTCGTCGGAGTGCGCTTGGGGCCAGCATGATCCCCACCAGACCCTTCCTTCGCCATCTCAGGACCAGTCTCAGGGCAGGCTTTCGGAAGTCTTTTCTCCCCCCGCGGGATGACTTGAC
>DOUV01000325.1:0-6550 GCA_003520455.1 Chloroflexota bacterium
CTCCCCCAGCCCCTCCCCGCGTCGGGGAGGGGAGCCAGCCGCGTTCCAGCCGGCCGCGCGGCCCTCCGCCTCCCCCTTCCCTGCGAGGGAAAGGGGGCCGGGGGGTTAGGTTCTGCTGGCACCGCCACCTGTCTGCCAACTCGTGCGCGCACCCGGACGACGGTGCGAACTGGATTCAGGCCGCGACTCATGCTATAATAAGCCCACTTCGCCCCCGTAGCTCAGAGGATAGAGCATCGGTTTCCTAAACCGTGTGCGCAGGTTCGAGTCCTGCCGGGGGTACTTTTTATTGGAGCAACGCAGAGGAAGCTCCTCACTCCCACTCCTTCAGGCCGGGCAGGAGCGCTCCCCTCCTCCTTGTGAAGGCGCGTTCGGGGTCGTCGTGCGCGCTTCCAACCGCTCAAGCGGTTCCTACCAACCGTGGCCCCACCCGCGCAACGACGCCTTTAATGGTCTACGCAGCCAGTCGGAGAAAATTCCCCCGTACGTACTCTTCCACCGATGTCAGTCGAACCCCATACGTGCGGACAAGCTCGCTCATCTCCTAACGCACCGCGGAACGAAGCGACCAGCTGTATACTTGGCCCCGGCATCCGCACCAGCATACTGGAGGGAGACCGCAACCGGCGCGATCCCTCTCTCCCGTGATGCAGCAATCCTTTGAATCGGCCGCCCTATCACTGCGCTCGAATGCGCGTGTAATCTACACGCGTCCTCCCCTCTTCTTCCAGCCCAAGAACTGCTCACTTCCCGGTCAAAACTGCTCACTTTCTGCTCACTCCCCCGCCGCCTCTCCCATCAGCCAGTCTCACGCCCGCCGCACCCTCCTCCCGTCGCTGCCAGGCAGCACCATCGCAGGCGCCTCCGCCACGCATCCCAGCGCCCCAACAAAAAAGAGCACCGATTCGGTACCGGTGCCCTTCTCTTCGAGAGAATCTCAGAAATTATCTACGTCCGCTCGACTCCTGATGGCTCAACCACAGGCCGATAGGGGGAGAGAACAGACTTCCGAAGTCTTGTTTGCCGCTGGTGCTCGCCTCGATCACTGTTGTCGGAGTGCGCTTAGGGCAAGCGTGATCCCCACCAGACCCTTCCTTCGCCAGCTCAGGACCAGGCTCAGGGCAGGCTTTCGGAAGTCTGACTCCTTGACCGGTGCTCTAGATGCCAGCTTGCCAATCATACATGTTCATTGGCTGAAGCCCACTGTGGTTATAACCAGCCGCCATAATGCACGCTCGTCAAGCCCAATCGGTATAAGAGTCGACTCGGCTTGAAACTCAGCAGTTATGTGTGAGCGGGCGGTGTAAACGTCCAACCCAATTGGCGCAGCAACCCGATTTGGTCTATTTCAGCCACAAAGCCCATGATCTTACGATCGGAAACCGGGCAAACGTACACAGGTTGATACTGTCCACCCAAGTCAAAAGCTTTCGCGTTGTAACATCAATAGAGATGGGAGAGTTGGGTCGTACAAACGGAGGTAAAAGTATCCGATGCCCGCCAGCCCGATCATCAGACTTGGGGTTTCACCGCCGGGTCCACAGGGCCATTCGTGCCCTGGCTGTACGTACCTTTCGATCCCTGCGCATGCCACCTGACGAGCCAGGATTGCCTGGTTCCCCTGCGCTTCTCCTAGCATCTGGAAGCCCTGGAGCAGGATGTCGGCATTTCCGGCAAGGCCGTGGCAGAGGGAGTACGTTCCGATCTTCGCACGAAGGCTCGTCTCGACCGTCTGATGGGTAGTTTGAAGCGCCGTTCGTGCTTCTGCTTTGTATCTATCGTCTTTGAGAAGTTGATAGGCACGCAGCCGGGCCAGAGCAATTCCCGGCGCACCGTGACACCAGGCCGTGGAAAAAGACAACGGCGCTCGAGGGTGCCTGTCCCGGCCTCGTTCCGAGCGAAGATCCGGCCAGTTCCCTGTCTCCTCATCGAACCAGTGGTGCTCGTAGCTGAAAGCCTGTTCAGCTGCATGGCGGTAACTCTGAGTGCCGGTGGCGTGGAACAACTCGAGCAACGCATACCCAATGCCAGCGGCACCATGTGAGAATCCGGTCAAGTTCGGCTGTTCAGGAAAGCTCGGGGATCGCCACGAGTATCCAGTTTGAGACTTGTCTGCGGCGTTCAGCAGCTCATCCCCCAGCCGCGCTGCGAAGTCCAGGAGGGAGGCTTCATGTAGAATATCGTGGAGAACCACGAACGCTGCAACGGCGCCGGCCACGCCCGAGAGCAGATCAAACTCGCGCTCATCCTGGCTCTCGCGAGCCAGGCGCTGGAGCAGATGTAGGGCGGCACCCAGCAGTTCTTCTTCCCGGAGGAGAACGCCCACCCGGGCAGCGGAGAAGGCTATCCCACTCCACCCAGTATAGAGGCCGAAACGAACGGGGGGCGGCACTGCATCGATGTTCGAAAGTGCCTGCCGGATTGCGCCGAGGGCCGTGTCACGCGCCGTCGTATCCCCAGTGGCGCTGTACAACGCAGCCAGGAAGAGAGCCACGCCGCTGGTGCCTTGGTATAATTCGGGCCCCAGCGCCTTACAGACCATACGTGTCAGACCGCTGGCTAAAAGGTACCCCTCGGGCTCAACGCCCAGCCAATTGCAACGCCCTTGATACCACACCGCCTCTTGCGACAACCGGTTGCCGATCTCAGCCGCTGTTTTCAGGAAAGCCGCGCCGTCGAGCTCCTGCTGAGAAAGGTCCCACGACTCTTGCGTTTGCCGAGGAAGGCGCAGGGGAAAGCTGTATTCGTCCCTGGAGCCCGGATTTAAGAAGGGCGCATCCAGGCTGATTCCCTCCTTTGCGAAGCCGACCTCGACTTCTTCCAGGCGCTCTGCTACCGATTTCTTGCCTTGCTCATACGCATTGATCATTGCTTCCGCTAAAAGGCGGCAGCGATGCAAGCCGAAGCTTTCCCCCGGGCCGGGATCTTCCGCCAGGCCGACGCCTGGGGCGAGCAGCTTCGTGAACACGGGGATTCCAGGCTTCAGATCGGCAGCGACTTCAGGATAGATCTCTGCGAGAACCTGGGAGACCGCGCTATAATCGGCCTTGCGGATGTAAAGAACGACCGCGTCACGGCGAGTAAATTGCGCCGGATCATTGAGCACTTTGAGCTTATAGGGCAGATGCGCCCGGTTCAGCATCAGGGTCGCTTTTCGCAGAAAGCGGACGGCCCCAGGCGCGGTGAGATTCCAGTACCACCTGACGACCGTCTGCGCCTCCTCGTGAACGAGCTCCTCGTCGCCAAGTGCCATGTAAAACCCCGGCGACAGGGCGAGGAACTCCTTGGGAAAGCGCAGGCTCACCATCATGCCCGGCTCGAACGCGCCGTTCGGTGCAGTCAAGCACTCCTCCGGTCGCACCCGCAAGCTGATGCCTCGCCTGTGCACGAGAATCTCACGACCGGCGTCTTCTCGAACCTTCCAGCCTGCTGTCCAGTAGCCGCTGCCGGAATTCGCCGCCCCCAATGCCTCAACAAACGGCGTCCGGCCCGACGCCGGATGGCCGACATCCCTTTGCCCCGTCGATTGGGCAAAGCCCGGGCAGTAGAAGTCGTTGTAGAGTTGTGATTGCAGCGCGAAGAGCAGGTAATCACGCGCGGTCTCCGGCGTCAGAGCGCGCCGAACCGACGGCGGGAAGTGCTGGGATCGCTTTCCAAACCATGAATACGTGGTCGGGGAATGGAAGACGGTGGCCTGGATCGCTGCTCTTACGTGCTCGCGGTAGTCGTTCATGGCAGCCGCATCCCCCGCAGCGGAATGCCCAACAGTTGAACCGTCGCTTCTTCCGGCCGCTGCAAAATGTTCAGGCTGAGCTGCAGCAAGCACACGATGTTGCCTGTGAACTGCATCGACATCTGCATCTGCTCGAAGGCGGTCTGCACCAGGCGAGCCGCCCCGTATCGAACGGCCCGCAAGAGCCATCGATCTGCCGTCGCAACATCGAGGTTCATCTGCTGGGCATACGTGTCCCAGAAGGCGAGGAGCGCCGGTTGCATCTTCTCTAACGGATAGCGGGCGAGTTCGAGGAATCGATCGGGGGGCATCTCTCCGGTGACTGGGATCGAGAGAAGCCAGAAGCTGAGATAGTCGTTGAAAACCGAACCGACATCCCAGCACGGATCTCCTCCGCTGGCAAGCTCCCAGTCGACGATTTTCAGTCGGGTCTTGCGGGCCGAAGGCGACTTCCCGAAGACCAGACAGTTATCCCATTTGATGTCGCGGTGGATAAGAGCCTCGGTGCGCCACTCCTCGCGAAGGGCATCAAGAAGGTCACAGAATACGGGGAATTGCTGGATGATCTGGATGAGCTGAAGGTTTGCGCCGCTGCACCCTTGAAGGAACTTGATCGTAGGACGATGGACGGAGAGGACCCAGGGCGGGTGGCTCGCAGCCTGATGTCCCTCTTTCTCTCCACGCTTCCCATTCCTCGTCAGGCGATGCAGTGTGCCGAGCGCGCTTCCCAGCGTACGAGCCAGCGAGATGGGAAAATAACCGCGGTGAAGGTGGTATTCGCGTAGATTCTGTGCCCCATCAACCAGCTCCAGGATAAGAACGTGTTCCTCAGGGTCATAGGAATACAAGCGAGGAAGATAGCGGCTCAACCCCCGGATCCCCGAGTCCAGGAGTTGGTAGATAGCGGCCTCTCGCTCGATGGCTGCGACTTTGTCTGGTCCCACCCCTTGCTTTAGGACGTAGCCGGGGCCTTGGCCACTGGTAATCCTGTAATTGTGATGACGCCGGGAAATATCCGCCACCGTGAGGTCGCCCGTGACGACATCTGCCGGGCCGAGCAGCTTGCGCTGCAGCAGGTATGAGACGGTCTCGCGCTGGGTCAGCATATTCGTTCTAGGGCAAGTATCTTTTCCGGTAAAAACAGGAAGCCGCACGCTCAGTGTATTGAATATCAGAGCGTGCGGCTATGAACAGCTATCCAACGAAAGCGCTTTAACACTCAGCTTCCCACGTGGGGAGACAACAGAATGAAAACCCCTCACCTGAAACTACCACAAACTCGCAAAATTCGCGCACGCATGAGACGTGAACCGCCAGCGAGGCCAGTTGAACGTACTGCTGGAAAGCAAGTAATTGCCGAGCTGGACCGAAGCGGCCTCGCCGCCTCGATACGCCAGCTGTGATCGCCCCTTGCAGGAAATCGGCCTGCGCCTCGCGCGAGACGCTGCGGGTGTGCAGGAGGTTCGCCTCCCGCCGGACCCAGACCACCGTCCCGCCGAGCGGGCTTTCATCGCTCTCAAGAGTGTGGCTATACACCACGTCGTCCTCGTCGAACTCGACATACTCATTTAGGCTGGGAGTGAGGTAGAGTCGCCAGCGCCTTTCCCGCGTGCTCTTTCCCAGGAAGCCGACCAGGACCCGTACGTCTGGAACCTGGGAGGCATCCGGCACGAGATGCTCGATGAGCGCATCCGGCTCGAGCTTTGGAGCTTCGCCTGGTCGCCTTTCCATCGTTGACCTTCCTTTTCAGCGTCCCCAGCTACACTGTTAGGGTTCCAGCCCGAGCGCGCGGCGGATTTCCGGCAGCACCAAGGCGGTCGGTACGGCCGTACAGGCCGCACAAAGAGTGTCGAACTGTCCTCCGGTCAAACAGGCAGCCTTCAACCAGGGCGTGATGCCCCTTGCCGCAGGGGATATCCTCTGCATGGCTGATCTGCGTAGAAACCCGGCTGCGATATCACCGCGGAGGAAATCGGCCTGCGCCTCGCGCGAGACACTGCGGGTGTGCAGCAGGTTCGCTTCCCGCCGGACCCAGACCACCGCGCCACCTAAGGCACTCTCCTCCCGCCCGAGCGAGCGGCTGCGCACCACATCGTCCTCGGCAAACTCGACGTACTCATTCAGGATGAGCGTGAGGTAGAGTCGCCAGTGCCCCTTCCGGGTACTCTTGCCAAGGAAGCCGAGCATGACCCGCACGTCCGGAACCTGGGAGGCATCCGGCACGAGATGCTCGATAGCAGGGAGTCTGTTTCGCATGGCTGACCTACTCAGAAACGCTACGCCGATATCGCCAGGAAGGAAAGCGGCCTGCGCCACGCAGACGATGCTCGGCGTGTGCAGCAGGTTCGCTTCCCGCCGGACCCAACCATTATGCCCCCGAGCGGGCTTTCATGGCGCTCAAGAGCGTGGCCGTGTGCCACGTTATCCTCGGAAAACTCGACATACCCGTTTAGGATAGGGCGAGGTAGAGTCGCCTATACCGCGTATCAGCTAAAAATTCGCCGTCTACGGCAAGATCAACGACCAGTGTGGGTTGGCACGATGGGTTTACAGCGAAGCTCGAAGAGAGCAAACATGAAGGGCAAGAGTTAAGTATCCAGCGTTCGAAGTATACCATACATGTCAATACCCTGGAGATCGCGGGTTCGAAGCAGACTTGGGGTAAGAGCAAGTGTGGAGGGCTGGACACAACATAAAATATGCGCCACCCGGCGGCCCGCGATCCAGCGACAGGTGCCGTCGCCGCCGACGTGGCGGCACCTGACAGAAGAGGGGTGCCACCTGGCGGCACAGGATGGCGAACGGGCGTCGGGCGGG
>DOUV01000325.1:6577-6710 GCA_003520455.1 Chloroflexota bacterium
GGCGCCGGACGGCACACGATCCCGAATGCGTGCCAGTGGGGCAGCCGAGTCGCGTCAAGCAATAGGTCTCCAATTCGGGTCGGATGAAGCTGCCACACTACCACCCCCCGGAAAGGAGACCTGGGTGGTATGA
>DOUV01000283.1:0-2410 GCA_003520455.1 Chloroflexota bacterium
CCGGGCACGCTGGGGGGCGGATTCAGGTGGAAAGATGCAACAATCCCAGGCTGAATGCGCAACTCGGCTGAAGCCGGCTGGAGATGGGGAGGGTTCTATTCGTGGGGGTGGTTTGGGCGGCTTGGGTTTTTGGCGTTGGGATTGATTCGAGGGCCAGGTTTACGATACATGGTCGCGCGATTGTTTCTGAGGCGAGGCTGAGGCAGGGTTCGCCTGCGGCGGTTTGAGCTTGCCAGTGTGATGCGCGTTCGCGCGTCACACTGGCAAGCTTCCACGACGCCTGTCGGAGTTCGTTATCCCTGAGTGAGATCTCGATAGGCAGCCGCGTCGAGCAGGCTGGCCTTCTCGTCCAGGTTGCTGGGCCGAATCTTGATCATCCAGGCGGCGCCATAGGGATCGGAGTTGACCAGTTCGGGTTGGCTCTCCAGAGTACTGTTGACCTCGGTGACTTCCCCGCTGAGAGGCGCGAAGAGATCGCTGGCCGCTTTGACGCTTTCAACGACGCCAAAAGGCCGGCCGGCTTCGATCGTGTCGCCTCCCTCGGGCAACTCGACGTAGACGACGTCGCCGAGGGCGTCTTGGGCGTATTCGGTGATACCGACGGTGGCTGTGTCGCCCTCGATGCGCACCCACTCATGCTCTGCAGTGTACAGCAGGTCGTCCGGGACATTCATAGTCTCTTGATCTCCTCGTGTGAAGTGAGTGTTCAGTCTGGCTCAGTCTTGGGGCTGAGAGAAGACGTGAACCGTGAACTGGAAAAGGTAACGACGTCCGAAGCAGGATGATTTCGCGGTTTGATTACCCGGTTCGCGGGCGCCGTGTTTCGGCGTGAGCGTTTCGGCGTTGCAGCGGCATCGGGAGATAGACCGGTACACCCCGGTTGTTGCACCCACCCCCGGCTCCCTCTACGGCCCTTGAGCCCGCGTGTAGAAGGGGCGCTTGACGATGCGGGCCTGTGACGGGCGGCCACGAATCACGACGGCGACCTGGCGGCCCACCGCAGCGACGGTGGGGGTGACGTAGGCCATGGCAATGTTCTTCTCGAGGAAGGGGGCGTAGCTCCCGCTCGTGACGCGGCCGATGGTCTGTCCATCTACCTGCACCTCGTAGTCCTGGCGCGGGATTCCGCGGTCAACCATCTCCAGCATGACCAGCTTTTTCTTGAGTCCCTCTGCACGCTGCCGGCGGATGGGCTCGCTGCCGATGTAGGTCCCCTCGCGAGCGACGAAACGCCCCAGACCGGCCTCGAGGGGCGAGGTTTCTTCGTCGAGTTCGTGGTCGTAGAGCGGCATAGAAGCCTCCAGACGGAGGGTATCGCGGGCGCCCAATCCGGCGGGCAAGAGCCCGTGCAGCTCGCCTTCGGCCAGGAGGTTCTCCCACAGCGCCACGGCCATGCCAGCGTCCACAAAGACTTCAAAGCCATCCTCGCCGGTGTACCCGGTGCGGGCCACGATGGTATCGAGCCCACCGACGTTGGCCGGCATCACGCCGTAGTAGGGCAGGCCGGTGACGGGGTCATCCGTCAGGAGGCCCATGATCCGGGCTGCGTTTGGTCCCTGAAGGGCGAAGAGCGCGTAGTCGTCGCTGCGGTTGGCGACGCTGACGCCGGGCGCCTGCCGGGCCGCCGTGTTCACATGGCGCCAGTCCTTGTCGATATTGCCGGCGTTGACGACCATGAGATAGTCTTCGTCGCCCAGGCGATAGAGGATGATGTCGTCAATCGTGCCGCCCTGGTCATTCAGGAGCATGGAGTACTGGGCATGGCCGACCTTGAGCCGGCTGACGTCGTTGGCGGTCAGGTATTGGAGAAAGTTCTGAGCACCTGGCCCGCGAAATTCGAACTCTCCCATGTGGCTGACATCGAAGAGGCCAGCGGCGGTACGCACCGCCCGATGCTCCTCAAGAATCCCGGAGTATTGAACCGGCATCTCCCAGCCGCCAAAGTCCACCATCCGCGCGCCGAGCGCCCTATGCGTCTCGTAGATCGGCGTGCGCTTCAGTTCTTGCTCGGCCATGATTCCTCCATTGGATCGAAAGCGTTTCCGATGGTGCCGGAATGCCCAATTGCTTGCAGATGGCAGTGGTCGCGCCGGTCCGGTGGGCAAGGGCGATGATCAGAGGTTCGTTGTGTTCGTAGGGGCTTCCAGGGTGGCGGAAGGGAACCTTGCGCTGCATTTGATGGCACGACAGGCCGCTCGCCGGCTAAAGCTGAAATTGAAGAGCCGGGTGCACCGACCCTCCAACAAAAAGAGCAGCGGTGCAGGCGTCGCCTACCCGTTGCCCTCCCCATGGATACCGCCATTGGTGCGTTCTGGTTGTGGCGCGCTACACGCCGGGCATTCTAACGCCGCCGGGGAGGAGCGTCAAGCAATCCGCTCCGTTCGTGAATAGCGCCAAAAAGTGGGCCGCC
>DOUV01000283.1:2509-2670 GCA_003520455.1 Chloroflexota bacterium
CCACCCTGGCCCACGACTCTGCGCGCGACGAGCCGGCCCCTGGTACGACCACGGTGGTTCCCCCCACCCGGCGGGGCTCCCCGACGCACCGGGGGAGCGGCAGAGTGACTGGAACCGGACGGCCGCCCCAGGCACGATTCACCCGGCGCCACAGATCGCGG
>DOUV01000776.1 GCA_003520455.1 Chloroflexota bacterium
ATCGTCATCGGGGGCGGCGTGCCCGGGATCATCGCATCGCTGGTCGGCGGGACCGTCATTCTGGCGTATGGCGTCTCGCTGCTGCCGCGGGCCGGTTGGCCGGCGTGGCGGTGGGGCGCAATGGCCACCGCGGTGGCCGCGATCACACGGCTTGGCGCCGTGCTGCTGATCGCGGCGGTCGGCAACCAGCCACCGACGCACTATCCCTGGGATGGCCCGCTGCCGCCATGGGCCTCCCTTCTCGTAGCACTCGCGCTCGTGGCGCTCGTTTACGGCAGCCTGACCGTCGCTGTGGTCAGGCTTGTCCGCCGGGCCACCCACTTGCCTCATTGACCAACCACTGTCGACAGCGATAGGATGTGCAGGAGCAGAGGGGGCGGGTCTCACCCCCCGACCCCCTTCCTCGTCCGTTTCGCTTCGGGGGGCCGGGGGCATCCCGTCGCGTTGAGGGGTCCCATAATCTCTTCGTCTGACTGATGAAGGCGCAAGAATTTCGTGATCGTCTGCCGGACCATCTCCGGCCCCGGCTCCCACCGGAGTGGCGGGCCTTTCGGACAGCCTCGCGCTTCTCGTACGTTCAGTTCTGGTATGGGCCGCAGGCGTTTCACTTTGAGGCCTCACCCTACTATGAGCGCGAGATCTACGAGGTGGGGCTCCACTTCGAGAGCCGGGACAAGGCTCTCAATGCGACCCTGCACGCGGCCTTCGACCGCCGCTTCGCTGAGATCCGCCATTCCCTCGGCGCGGACGTCTTTCTCGAGCAGTGGGATCGCGGCTGGCATAAGCTCTATCGTTGCCTGCCCTTTCCCGCCAGTCGCTACGACGACGGCCTGCTCGATGCAGTGGTTTCGGAGTTGGCCCGGCAGATTGCACTGCTCCAGCCGATGCTGGACGAGGCGTTAGCGGCGCCAGGGGAGTGACGGCGGGTGACAGCCCCGGAGAGAGCCCGCCAGAACCCATAACTTCAACTGACTTCCATCGTCTTTAACAGAGGAGTGGTGCGGTTCCGTGGTTTTCCTCGGGAGCGCACGATCCATATCTGGAGAGCGTTGAGCGGCTGTTGCGCTCGCGACCTCTCCGGTTCAAATACTCCCTGCTAGAGGTGAAACTCCCATGATAGGTACTCGCCGACGATTGATTCTGGCAAGCGTCGTGTTCGCTCTCGTTCTGATTAGCTTCCAGCTCCGGACGCGGGCCGATGATCCGCTACCGGCAACACCCACGACCGCTGTGCCCCCCACAGAGTCGCCCCCTCCGGCCGAAACGCCCACGGTTACTGAAGCGACAGAAGCGTCGGCGCGGCCGCCCATCGTGCTCGGCGTTCACATCCCACCGCGGGTCATGGATTACGAGAATGACATTTCCTACTTCGAGCAACAGGCCGGCCGCGAGCTGGGCTATCTCTGGTACTATCAGGCCTGGGACAACGGGTTCGATCCTTACCTCCCGCAGCGCCTGGAACGCCTTTCGACACCACCGGTCATCATGATTACATGGGAGCCCTTCCTGAGCCCAAACAAAGCGAGACCGGCGGAGAACCTTCAGAACATTGTGGATGGTGTCTATGACGATTACATCCGCCAATTCGCCCGCGGCATCAAGAGCCGGCCGAAGGAAATCTACCTGATTCGCTTCGGCCACGAGATGAATCTGGCCGAGACCCCCTGGGGCGGGGCGCAATCTTACAATGGCAATGACCCTTCTCGCTATGTGAAGGCCTACCGCCGTATCCGCCAAATCTTCCGCGAAGAGGGTGTGACGAACACCCAGTTTGTATGGTCGCCCAACGTGAAAAGCTGGCCTCCCGATCCATGGAACCATTGGAGTAATTATTACCCGGGCGATGACGTGGTTGATTGGATTGGAGTGAGCGCGTTCAACTGGGGCACAGGCTCAATCCATGGAGGGTGGACATCGTTCAACGACTTGTTGGGCTCATTCCTGACCGAAGTCTCCTGCCGATACGCCAAGCCGGTTATGCTCGCCGAAATCGGGAGTGTGAATGAGCGCAAACCCGAGTGGCTCAATGGGATGTTCCAAACGTTGTCGAGCAACTACCCCAACGTGCGGGCGCTGTCCTTCTACAACGTCTACGCGACCGACTATCCAGGGAAGCCAGACTTTCGTGTGATCATGAATCGCAGCCGGCCACTCCCACTCGATGCGGCGGTCACGGATGCCTATCGGCGGGGGATTGCGGACCCCACGCGCTTTATTTCGACGATGCCCTCGCTCTCGCAACTTCAGGTTCAGCGTCAGTGCCCAACAGTGCAACTCCAAAAAGATTCAGTCATGCTGGATATGTTCACGACGGCATTCCCGGTGAGCCTCGACCCGGCTGCCGGTGCTGGTTCGACGGTCCAATTGGGGCTCGAAGGTTTCCCGCCCGGAACCAGTGCCTGGTTTGCACCCACCGTCACGCTCGATGGGAACAACCGAACAACCTGGCTGCACCTGAATCAGCGCGGAGCCGCGCCGGGTCACTACACAGCGTATGTGACGGCTGGGGGTGTCTCGCGGGTGCCTTTACGGCTCTACGTGCCTCAACGTGCCTACAGACAATTCATGCCGCTGCTGGTGCGCAACCAGCAGCGGACGAGGGCGTATCCCTAGCAGGTTGTCGGAGAGAGACTTCGGAGATTTCGAGCAGCGTTTTTGCTGGCAGTAGAGACATCCCGCCGGGTCGTCTCTACTCTCATGATGGGGTAACTCCTCCGCCGCTCGGCCTGGATGGTCACATCCAGGCCAATCAGGGGCTCAGCCGGGAGCGGCGGAAGAGGTACATTATGGGTATGATTCGCCCCTAACGTTGCTCTCAAAAACTTCCGAAGTCTGAGAAAGCTGTTTTCTCCGACAGACTGATAGCACGCTGGAAACTGGAACATGCAATCACCGAAGGACGGCGGTGATGCGGCGAGGCGGGTCGTTCGAGTAGTTTTGACCGGACACCTGCACAAGTGCGGTGCCCGACAAGTGCAGCATTCTGAGGAAGTAGAGAGTCGAAATCGCATTCTTCATGGAACTGATGTACCCTCGCGGGGCGGTGCTTGAAGAGCGTCGTCCCGCTTTTGCACAGCCTGGCACCTTCACGGCTGGGGGATCCCATCGGGGGCTGAGTTCTTCGACTCGGTGTCGTCCAAGGTAGAGATGGAATGAAGGATGGCCGGCTCGCCACCTGGTTCTATGCTCGTCGCATCGGGCCCTCCAGGGCTCCGCAGGGCGCTGGGCCGCATGCGCTCTCATACGGATGTGGTACGTTGGTCCTTGATAGGCATCCTGACTCTGGCAGTCACCCTCGTCTACGGGTGGGCCCTGTCCGGCTACTTCCTCGGCGATGATCTGAGCTTCCTCTACTACGTTGCGGAGTGGGCTCGCCAAAATCGGTTGGGTCCGGAATTGTTGGGCGAGTTTGGGTCAACCATGCTCAACAGTGCCGGATTCTTTTTCCGGCCGCTCTACATCGCCTCTTTTGCAGGCGATTACCTCATGTGGGGAACCAACGCCGCCGGCTGGCATCTCACGAACCTCCTGCTTCATCTCGCCAACGCGCTGCTGTTGTGGCGCCTCGTCGAGCGCCTGCTCGCCCGGCCGGGGAGCCGAACCGCGATGCTCGCCGGGGCGGCCGCGGCTATCCTCTTCGCCCTGCGTCCAACGGGTCCCGAAGTCGTCATCTGGTTGTCGGGGCGAACTGATTCGCTGGCGCTCTTCGGCCTGCTTATTGGGTTGCTGGCCTACCTTCGAGCAGATGGTCGCTGGGGGAATTGGTATCTTCTGGCTTTGGGTGGATTTCTCCTGGCCCTTGGGGGGAAGGAGGCTGGTGTCACATTGCCGGGGGGACTGGTGGCCCTGCATCTGGTAGGTGCCATCTCGGTCAGGCGGCGGCCGGGAGAGTCCCGCTGGCTCGCGTGGGCTCGTGGCGCCTTCCTGGGGGTCGGGCCATTCGCGCTGCTCCTCCTGGTCTACCTGGGATGGCGCCAGTTCCTGTTTGGTTCGCCCTTCACCGTCTATCTCGGCGTACCGCCCATTCGGTTGGATGATCCCGACTGGCGCGCCAGGAAACTTTGGGCCCTGATCTTCTTCTTGATGCCAGGTCTCCGCATAACCGCCTTGCCACTCTTTGCCGGGCTTGTCACCGGCGCTCAGGGACTCGTCGGGCTGCTGGTCGCGCGGCGCTCGGCCGTCGCCCGACGCGTGTGGGTCTTTGGCGTCCTGTGGCTGATGGCCACGCTGCTGCCTCTGGCCCAGCAGATCAACATCGAGGCAAGTGGTCTCAATGCCCGCCTGCTCTACATTCCGGCGGCGCCGCTCGCGATCCTGCTGGCGGTGCCGTTCGCCGCTCTCGTGCCGCCCGAGCGGCGCCGGCGAACGCAGGCCGATTCTTTGGCGCTGGCAGGAGCGCTCGGAACGGTAATCCTCACCCTGGTTTGGATCCCACTGTTGCTCAGGCTGCTCGATCCCTGGGTTGAGGCAGGCCGAAGCATGCGGGCGTTGCCTGA
>DOUV01000758.1 GCA_003520455.1 Chloroflexota bacterium
TGTGTGACTTTTGCCACACCTGTAACAAAAATACGCTCATATGTTTGTCGCGTGTGCGAGCGCGACGCGCTCGCACACGCGACAAACCCTATTCCATATGAGCGAGTACCTCTTCCGCCGCTCCCGGCGGATCGGGCGATCCGCTGGCTGAGTTGGCCCCTCATTGGCCGGGATGTGACCATCCCGGCCAAGCGGCGGAGGGCTCTGGTACCCCTTCCGCCGCTCCCGGCGGATCGCCAGACCTGCCGGCTGAGGTGGTCCCTCATTGACCTGGATGTGACCATCCAGGCCGAGCGGCGGAGGGCTCTGGTACCTCTTCCGCCGCTCCCGGCGGATCGCCAGATCCGCCGGCTGAGGTGGCCCCTCATTGGCCTGGATGTGACCATCCAGGCCGAGCGGCGGAGGAGTGACATGAGCGAAAAAATAAGAACCAGGTAGGTTTCCGTAAAGGAGCGCAACGGATGAGTCCAAAGGCGATCTGGACACTACTGAAAGAGACGTTTTCTGAGTGGAGCGAGGATAAAGCTTCACGGTTGGCCGCTGCGCTGGCCTACTACACGGTGTTCTCCCTCGGTCCACTGTTGATCGTGGTGATCGCGATCGCCGGTGTGGTGTTCGGGCAAGAAGCGGCGCGAGGCCAGATTGTCGCGCAGGCCCAAGGGTTGATCGGCCGGAGTGGCGCCCAGGCGGTCCAGACGATCATCCAAAATGCCCGCCAGCCGACCTCCGGCATCGTTGCCACCAGTATCGGCATCGTGACGCTCCTGCTCGGCGCCTCCGGCGTGTTCGGCCAGCTCCAAGATGCACTCAACACCATCTGGGAGGTGATGCCGAAGCCGGGCCGTGGTCTGATGGGCGCTATCACCGATCGTTTTGTCTCCTTCACAATGGTTCTCGGGATCGGCTTCCTCTTGCTCGTCTCCCTCGTGCTGAGCGCAGTGCTGACCGGGCTCGCCACGTTTTTCGGGGATGTCCTGCCGATCCCCGGGTTCGTCCTGCAAATCGTGGACTTTGTCGTCTCGTTCGCAGTGATCACCCTGCTCTTCGCTATGATCTACAAAGTTCTACCGGACGTTGAGATCGCGTGGGGCGATGTATGGATTGGCGCTGCCATGACTTCTCTGCTGTTTACGATTGGAAAGTTTCTGATTGGACTGTACCTGGGACGGAGCGCAGTGACATCGACTTACGGTGCGGCCGGTTCCCTCGTGGTCATCCTGCTCTGGGTGTACTACTCTGCTCAGATTCTCTTCTTTGGAGCCGAATTTACCCAGGTCCACGCCAGGAGATATGGGTCCCGGATCGTGCCTACAGAGGATGCTATCCCCGTCACAGAGAAGGCTCGAGCCGAGCAGGGGATACCACATCGAGAGACCACCGAGGAAGCGGCACCAGCTCAGGAACAACGAGCGCCCAAGCGATTGCCCGGCCGTGCGCTTGGGTTTGGAGTACTGGGCTTTATTGCCGGCCTGGTCTTCGCCACTGTGCGCCACTCGAGGGCGTAAGCAAGCAGACCGCAAATGGTTGGCGAGGTGATCGGCGCTCAACAGGCACCCGCCTCACAGACTCTGGCCCGCGGGAAGAACGCTGAGGGAGCCCGTTCAGGAGCACGTAGATGAGTGCAAAGAATATCGCTCATATTGGTGTCGCGTGTGCGAGCGCGAGGCGCTCGCACACGCGACACACCCTATTCCATATGAGCGAAGAATATTTGGCAGTTGGTCAAAGAGACATTCTCGAAGTGGCGCGATGAAAAGACGTCGCTGTTGGCAGCAGCGCTTGCGTTCTACGCCGTGTTCTAATTCGTTCCCCTGATCATCTTTGCAGTTTTTATCGCCGGTGTGGTGTTCGGGCAAGCGGCTGCGGAGGGTCGACTTCTTGGCCAGATCCCAACCCTGGTCGGCAAGCAGGCGGCACATGCGATCCAAACCTTCATCGAGAGCACACAGAAGGCAGGGTCGGGTATCACGATCATTGGCGCCGTGGCGCTCCTGTTTGGGGCGTCACGCGTGTTTGCTCAGCTTGAGAATGCTCTGAATATGATTTGGGATGTTGAAAGGAAAGTGAAACAAGGTGTGGTTGGCTTCATCGTCGACCGCGTTCTGGCGATCGTGATCGTCCTTGGTGTTGCCCTCTTGCTGCTTTTGTCCCTGACCGTGGGTACCTGGTTCGCAGCGTTCGGAAACGTACTGGCGAATGTGCTTCCTGGCATCGCCTACGTGTACGCGTTGAGAATCGTCAACTATGTCATCATATTTTTCATCTTCACGCTTCTCTTTGCCATCATCTACAAGACTCTTCCCAATGTCTCGATCACGTGGGATGACGTCTGGGTTGGCGCAGCCGCCACCGCGCTTCTGCTCACGATCGGCCAGGCCTTGACAAGCGCACAGGCTACAAGGTCTTTGGCCTGATTGACTCCTTCAGCGGGCGCTTGTTCTGGCACGGTCAGACCGAACGCTTCACGGCCGAGACCTACTGCACCTTCCTGGCCACCGTCTTGGCGGCCACCGAGCAGCCGCTGATCATCATTCAGGATGGCGCCCGCTATCACACGGCCAAAACGACCCGCGCCTTTGTCGCCGCACACGCTGACCGCTTGCAGGTCGTGCCATTGCCGGCCTACTCGCCCGACTACAATCCGATTGAGCACCTCTGGCGCCACGTGAAACGCACCCGCACGCATAACCGCTACTTCCCCACCTTCGAGGCCTTGATTGAGGCCGTTGAAGATGCGCTGACTGCTTTCAAGCAGCAGCCCAACGCGGTCAAACGCCTGATGGGCGCCTATCTCGACGAGACCCTGCCGCTCCCGCCGGCCGCCTAAGTAGGTTGCAGAAAGTTCTTTCAACATTTCAAGCGGCGGCCCAGACCAGAGCCTGCTCGGGAGTCATCTCGTTGAAGAACGATTCGACCGTCTCGAGGAGGGCCTTCATCGAACCGTACAAACGGTTGGCCGCAATCTTGTTCTTGAGTCGGAGCCAGATCTGCTCCACCGAATTCAGATGCGAACAATACGTGGGCAAGTACAACAACTGCAAACGCGGATGTTCGGCCAACCACTCGGTCACGGCCTGGGCGGTATGGCGACTGAAGTTATCCACGATCAGCACAATGGGACCGGTCGGATAAGCGACCAGCAGATACTCCAGGAAGGCCATGAAGTCTTCCTTGAACATCCTCTCGCGGACGAGAGACACCCACCGTCCGGTGCGGATGTTCAACGCGCCAAACAGGGTGCGGGTGACATTTGTACCGGGGGTGGGGACCCGAATCTGGTGGCCGACCCAGGGCCACATCGCCCGAATCAGGGGCAGCAGTTGGACCCGCGACTCGTCGGCCTACACGATGGCGGCCGCTGGACCAGCCTCGACCACGGCTTTGGCGATGGCCCATTGTTGGCTGGCTTGGTCGGGGTCGACCTTGATCGGCATCGCCAGGCGTGGACGCCCCCACCGCAGATCGAGGTGCGGCAACGCGCCGCGCACAGAACTCGGACTGAGGGTCACACCCACCTGCTTGACGAGGGCCAACCCCACCATCGCCACCGTCCAGAAGGTCGCCAGATACCCTGCCTGTTGGGGATCGTCCTGGATCAGCTTGACCAAGGTCTCCTCCACGGCCGGGCTCACCTTGCGGGGCCGACCACTCCGGGGTTCGTCGTACAGGCCTGGGAGCCCCTGATCCTGATCCCGTTTCAGCCAATATCGCACCACGGCTTCACAGGAGTGGAACAGCTGGGCGATTTCCGGTGGACTATGGCCTTGGTCGGACAACAAGACAAAGTGAATCCGCTCAGAGACACGGCCGACTTCCTGGCGGGCCAGGAGGCGAAGTTCTCGGCGTTGGTCATCGCTCAGCTGTACCCTAATCATGGTGGGTCTCCCTTCCAGGCAATACGACTTGCTCGGAACAAGCATACCCACCTTCAGGTCAAAAGTCAAAGGAACTTTCTACTACCTACTTAGAACAGCTATTTTTCTCAGGTGTGGCAAAAGTCACACA
>DOUV01000777.1:0-12407 GCA_003520455.1 Chloroflexota bacterium
TGACAATAGGGTCCACCTTACACGCTCTCACCCTCACGGTGGGGCAGAGCTTTGAGCCGTTGTTGCAGGTCGCCTGCGTGTTCAAGCCCCAGCGCTTGATTTTTATCCTCAACAGATACTACCACAGGGCAAACGGCAGAAGAGAAAACGGCAAAGACTACGGCATCCAACTACGTGATCTGGTGCAGAAGTTGGCGGAGGTGAGTGACCTGCCTGATGAATGGCGGCCTCCGCCTTACGAGGATGAAGCCTTTGAGTGCTGCGTGGTGCAAGAGGATACACCGACACAGGTATTTCGGGCCCTGCGGGAAGCGTTCGAACAGGAGAAGTATTCGCCCCCTGCAGAGACCATCAACGTGGTCGACATTACCGGGGCGAAAAAGAGTATGGTGGTCGGCGCGTTTCTGTTTGCTGTTCATTCAGAGATACCGATCACGTATGTGGACTTTGACGAGTACGAACCAACACGCGGCAGGCCCTACGGGTATACTTGCAAAATCGGGCAGATTGCCGATCCTTATCACGCCTTCCGCCTACGTGATTGGGAACGGGTGCGGCAACTCTACGGGCAGTATGATTTTCGTGGCGCCCGGCAGCTCATCATTGGGATCAGTGGCGAGCCAGGGATTCGCGATATAATGGCTTCCCATCTTGAAGGGCGCGCAGGTGGCGCAGCACTATACGACGATGTTGACATTGAGAAGGTGCAGCGCTTCTACCGCATTCTCGACGTGTACGAAGAGTGGGAGAATGGCGACTACCAACGCGCGCTCGACCAGGCAACGGCGTTGGGGCTGGATGAGAGGAGTGTCCCGTGGGCTATCCGGCAGTTGGGAGAATTCTGGCCGAGCACGGCGCAGGCTCCACAAGAGGAAAAATCGGCAGTCTATCTCCTGCAAACACACCTCGCCCTGAAACAAGGAACGTCAACCCCCTCTCTCTTCAACCGGCCCGATGGGTTGCTGGCCTATGCCCGGGATGAGATGGCAAAAATCCGGCGGCTCATCAAGTATAACGAGGATTATCGCTCGGCATTTCTGAGGGCAGCAGGGCTGCATGAGTTTTTGCTCAAGGCGCGGCTGGCGCTGCTGTGGTTCAACGATAAGGCGATCCGCATCTCTGTGGATGATGGGCCACCGCTGCATCCCTCCAGCTTGTTGCCCCCCGAGTCTCTCAAGTGGTTCAAGAAACTGACAGATTTGACCGCTGAGGCGATGTTGAAGGCCTTGAACGCTCCGGCTCAGCCACTTGTTCTTGATTCCAAATGGGACAAGACAGCCAAGAGGCAGAAGGAGACATTCGTCCAATTGCCACATGCAGCCCAGTTGGACGATTATTGGAGGGATATCACGCTGTTACACTTCGATAGTGCAAAACTGGATGGCTCGCTGGTCTTCACGCGCCTGCGCAACGAAGCCATTCACACCCATCTTTCTATTCCCCGTTCCATTGCTAAAGGCGCATGCGATCTGGTGGCGGCCGCCCTGAAAGACTTTGAGGACAACTGGCTTGTTCCGCTCGCCGGCATCACCATACCGGCGCGGACCGAGCAGGTTGAAGCACCTCGCTGGGCCGAGCTATGTCAAATCTGCGGGTTGGATTTTCTACCCCCGAAGCTGCGTGAATGAGGAGGTCATACATGGGCTATTTATTAGCCGCTGAGGCCGACAAGATTCAGGATTTCATCTTCCGCTCCTCCCGCCTGCGAGAGGTGGTGGGGGCAAGCCAGTTGTTGAGCCGCTTCCATAGCGACGAGGAGCATGGTGTGTTCAAGTTGGTGGAAGCGCTTGGTGGTGAGGCCGTCGTGAACGACGGCGGGAGCTTCCGAGCGCTTTTTACGGGGCAGGATGCCGAAGGGCTCGCCCAGCGCTTTGGCGAAGAGCTGGCGGAACTCTACCGCCTCGTCATGGACAGCACGCTCTCCGTCGCGCCGCCTCACCTCGTCGCGAATGATTTGCCCCCCAAAGACAACGACGCGGCAAGCCAGGCGCTGCGCCGCGCCAAGCTGCACCGCGAGCACTACACTGCCGAAGTACATATGCCGTATGTCGCGTTCTGCGCTTCGTGCGGGGTAGCGCCGGCGGTGCAGTATGCCGTGCTGCCGAGCGAGGAAAGGCTTCAGGATGTGCAGCCGCGCTATCTCTGCCGCGCGTGCCAGGACAAAGCGCGCGAGCGCGCTTCGCAGCGCAGCGATTTCCTGGATGCGTTCCTGGAAGCGGTCACGGGCGACGCGAACAAGAACGATGATTTCACGTGGCCTGAAGACGCGGATGAACTGGCGGGGGAAGACAGGCGCCGTTACGTTGCCTACCTGGTGGCCGACGGCAACAGCATGGGCGAACTTTTTGGCAGTTGCCCCAATAAGGATGCGCTCCATCGCTTTTCCAAGGGGCTGACAGGCGCCGTTCGCCGCAGCCTGGCCGATGCGACAAAGCAATTGCAGCGGTGCTGCCCCCCCAGAGAAGTGCGGCGCGGCAAGAAAAAGCAGCAACTTGTGGCTGTCCTCCCGCTTATCCTGGGTGGCGACGACCTGTATGCCCTGTTCCCCGCACCCTGGGCGCTGGATTTTGCGCGCTGTTTCTGCCTGGCCTACGAGAGGCACGTGGGGGAGCTCGTGCGAGAGACGCTTCAAGACGATAACATTTTCCCCCCCACCGTGGCCGCCGCCGTCGTCATCTGCAAGAGCAAGTATCCTTACACGCTGGCCCACCGCCGCGCCCATACACTGCTGAAGGAGGCGAAGCGGCTGAGCAAGGCGCACGCGGCAGAACATGAGGAGTCTCTCTCGACGGTCAATTTCGAGGTGATTCTGGGCAATCGCCTGGAGCGACAGGGCGCGGGGCGCGAGCAGGCCATACGCCCCACACTTCGATCGTACTGGGTGACGGAGAGTCCAGACCATCTGTCGCCGGAGGCCAAAGCACGAACGAGCGATCTTTCAGTGCTCATCCGGCAACGCTACGAGTTGCGGGATGTACCGAATCGTCGCTTGAATGAGTTGCGCCGCCGTTTTGGCGAGGCTCTCGATGTCCCTCAAAGCAAAGAGCTTCCTCTCTGGCTGAAGGAATGGAGCGACAAGATCGAGCCCTTCCTCGAACGGAGTGGAGAACCCAGGAAGACCGCGGGGACTGCTTCTGCCACCCAGCGGAAACAACCAATTCGCGACGCTCTCGCTGCCTTGGGGAGCGCCCGCGGCGCCTCCGAGGACAACACCCATTGGTGGCGCGAGGAGTGGACGGGACAGAAATCCCTCTATCACCAGGGGTTGCCGGACGTGCTGGAGGCATGGGACTACGCGCTCGACATGACAAAGGAACGCTCAGAGTACGAGCGGAGCGAGGAGGATGCGCGGTGAGCCGCACGTTTACGTTCGAGATCGAGTTCAAGAGCGACTTTCACATCGGCGCGGGCCACGGGCTGGGCACGGAAGTAGACTCGGCGTTGTCGCGCGACCCGGATGGCATGCCCGTTATTCGCGGGACGATTCTAACGGGCCTGCTGCGCGACAGCCTGCGCCAACTGCTCTTGCTTGACCCCTGTAAGGCATATGCCCGCCACCACCCCTTTTCTGCGGACAAGGGGACAGGGGGAGTCCCGTACTGCGGACAGTTTGGTGGGACGGGGGAACCCTGCCCCCTCTGCACTATCTTTGGCTCGCCGAAGCACCTCAAGCAGTGGCGCATCTCCTCCGCCCGTCCGGTGGGGTTGGAAGCGCCCCAGCAGCGAGACGTGTGGAAGGCGGGCGAGACAGCCGCGCAATCAACCACGCGCCTGCGCGTCAACCCCCGCACGCGCCGCGCGGAGGAAAACAAGCTGTTCACGCGCGAGGAGGGGAACGGGCACCTGCGCTTCCGCTTTCAAGCTGAGTGTCGCGCCGTGGATGATGCGAGCGAGAGCGAAGCCGCTTGGCTGGTGGCCGCTGCGCGCTTGACGCGGCAGATTGGGGCCAGCAAGGGCCGCGGGCGGGGGGAGTGCGAGATAACGCTGGTGGATGAGGCTCAGCAGGCGGCGTTACTCGGCGTCTTCGAGCAGCTATTGAAGGGCGAGAAACCTTTGGCGAACGGCGCCGGGAAGCAGGCGGCGATCCTCGACGCTCCCACGCTAGCCCTCGGGACATCGCACGGCGAGCACCCGTACCGCCTGCGTGTGCTGTTGCGCGCCGACGAGCCGCTCCTGATCGCGCGACGGGCCGAGGCAGGCAACCAGTTCGAGACGCTGGAGAGTATCCCCGGCTCCGTCCTGCGCGGCGCGCTGGCCTGGCGCGTGGCCTGGGGAGTGGGAGAGCAACGAATGAAGGAGGGGCACGCAGAATACGACACCTTCACTGCCCTCTTCTTCCGTGACGCCATTCGCTTCTCGGCACTGTTCCCGTTCAAGGTGAACGATGAGTTTGCCACGAGCGGCCACCCCACGCTCCGCGCGCCCAAGGATCTCCTCACCTGTGAGCTGCATCCGGGGTACACAGAGACGCCAGACGAGGGGCACGGGGTTTTGAGTGCTGTGTGCGAAGCGAGCATCCCGAAGAAGTGCCCGGTGCGGGGAGAGGGAAAGCTGGAGGCAGTGCGCGCCTATCTGCCACTCGATGGCTCGAATCCAACCGTAGGTTTTACGGTTCGGCAACGCTCCGAGATGCACATCCGCATCGAGCCACGCACGGGACGCGTGAGCCGGGGTGACCTGTATGGCTACGTGGCGCTGGAGCCAGGGCAATACTGGATCGGGGAGATTCACTGCGCCAACGAGCAGGTGTGGCAGACCCTCTGCGCTCTGGCGCGGCTCGAAGCGCAGGGCATCAATTCGCTCCGGCTTGGCAAGGCGAGCCGTCGCGGCTACGGCAAAGTCACTCTTCACTGGGCGCCATCCGCCAAGTCCGTGTGGCTCGACGCTCGCATCGAGCAACGGGTGAGGTATATGGAAGCCGTCGTGATGACGTTGTTGAGCGATGCCATAGTGGCGGACCTGTGGGGGCGCTTCGTGCGTGGCTTTGATGAGGGATGGCTGCAGCAGGCCCTGGATTTGCCCGAAACGGCCTCCGTCACGGTTGACGAGCAGCGTCGTTTCAGCGCGGTGCGTCCGGTGGATGGCTTCAATGCCACGTTGGGCTTGCCACGTGCTCGCGATATCGCGCTGGAAGCGGGGTCCACGGTGCGATTGAGTTTCAGTGGAATTGAGTTAGAGCCGCTACGTGAGAAGTTAGCGAAGGTGGAGCAGGAGGGCATCGGCCTGCGCCGCGACGAGGGCTTTGGTCGGGTTGCCTTCAACCATCCCATCCACCAGGAGCCACAACAGTGGCCGTCGATCACCATTCACCTGAACAAGGAGTTGGAAGCGCTCCAGTTGGGTCGGGCAGCGAGTGCTGATCGCCAGGCAAAGAGAGATCAGTTCTTGACAGAGTGGGGCAAGACGCTCGATGAGCAGACCCTGAATTGGTGGAAGGAACGCTTTGGTCGCACGCCGAAAAATCGTACTCGCTTTGAGGCCGTCGCGCGCTTCCTGCACACGACGCAACTGCGCGATGTGGCTGCCATTCGCGCCGAGCTTCAGGCGTGGGGGCAATCCGACCAGTTGTTGCCCCAGAAAGTCCACAACGAAGTCAAGCACGGACGGGGTGGTGAAAACTTCTTTGATTCGGAGAGGGGCGAAGGCAAGAAGGGGATAGAGGCGCTCGACGATCTTCTCCAGCAGCTGGCGGATACTATAAACGCCAATGCCGCCGAGAATGGCCACGACCGGCTCTGCCAGGTGGGGCTACAGATGCTCGCCGGCCGGATCTCAGCAGTTACGCGGGAGCAGGAAGGAAGCCAACAAGAGGAGACGCAGCAATGAGCCACTTTCGCGCGATTATCGGAACAATCACCCCGCGTGTGCCGCTGCACGTGGGCACGGGCGAGGCGACGGAGACCGCCGACGGTCTGCTGCGCCGCGACGTACAGGGCCGCCTCCTCATTCCGGGTACGGCGCTGGCCGGGGTGCTGCGGAGTATCGCCACCCGTCTTGGACCGCGGCTGGGGGCGAAGGTATGTATGGCGCTCGAAGTCTCTCCGGGGGAACGGAGCGACGAGACGCAGCCACGCCGCCAAAGCGAGGATACGCAGCAACCCTGCAATTGCCTGGTCTGCCGCCTCTTCGGGGACTGGAATCCCCAGGATTTGCCGCGCAACAGAGGCGAACCTGAAGAAAAGTGGCTGACCCCTACCGGACGCGCCTCCAGACTGATCGTTTACGATGCTGCTCTCGATGAGTCTCCGGCGTCGCTCATCCGCGACGGGGTGGGGATTGACCGCACGACTGGGGCGGCGGCCCGCCGCGAGCGCGCCAAGTTCAGTCTTGAGGTGCTGCCAGCGGCGCCACCTGCGGCAGTGGAGGCAGACGGCGCGGGTGCAGAGTACAATGAAGCAAAGCCAACCTTCAAGCTACGCATTGAGATCAAACCAGGCGCAAACGAGGCAGAGGACGAAGCCCAACTTCAGTTGCTGGCGGCGGCGCTCGCCGAGTGGAAGGCGGAACACGGGGCCATTGGCGGGCGCGTCTCGCGTGGGTTAGGGGCGTTCACGCTCTCGAAGGTTCAGTTCGTCGAGCGCGAGCTGGACAGGGCCACGACGCTCCTGGAGTTTCTGAAGGATGGCCCTCCCTGGCAAGCCACCGGCGGCGACTACGGCTGGGTGGACCGTCAAACCACGGCAGCCCGCGCACGGGTGCAACCGTTGGATAGGGAGAAGCACAAACAATCGAAGGCGTTCGTTGCCCGCACATGGGCGCTGGCCGAGTTCACCCTTACCGCGACCGGGCCGTTCCTGACGCACGACCTCGTGCAGGCGGCGCGGGGTGGCTTCGACCACGCGCCACTGCTGACCGCCTACTTCAACTCGCATCGCCCGATTCTGCCCGGTTCCAGCCTGCGCGGGGTGCTGCGCAGCCAGGCCGAGCGCATCGCCCGCACGCTGGCGACCCACGCGGCGAGCCAGACAGCCAACGCCAGAGAGGACTTTCTCATCCATTGCCCTGCGTGTCACCCGCTCACCACGAAGACAAATGACCCTGTCGCGAGCTGCAACAGCTTTATCAAGAAGCTCGACAAGGTTGAGCGGGATAGAATCGAGCGAGAGGGCGCGGGCGACAAAATGTGCCTTGCCTGCCAGCTGTTTGGGAACACGTGGCAGGGCAGCCGCCTGCGCGTGGAGGATGCGCCGCTCAGAGAGGGGACAACCGCCGAGTTCAAGGTGCTCGACTTCCTGGCGATTGACCGCTTCACGGGCGGCGGGCGCGACAGCGCCAAGTTCGACGCGGTGGTGCTCTGGCAGCCTGAGTTCAGCGTGCGCCTCGTCCTGGAGAACCCGGAAGCGTGGGAACTCGGCTGGCTGGCCCTGACCCTACGCGACCTGCACGACGGGTTGGCGACGGTCGGCTTCGGCCGCTCCAAGGGCTTTGGGCGCTGCAAGATCAAAGAGGGCAAGCTGACTCTCGGTTACTTGCGCGACGAGGATTTTCCCCTGCCTGAAGAGAAGATGGGCGCAGACGAGGCCAGGCAGAAAGCAGGAAAGGCAGCGCGGAATGCAGGGCAGCGACTCCGCGCAGGGAGGCCAGAAAACGAGTACAGTGGCCTCTATCGCGTTGTTACCTACGACGAGAGCAAGCACGATGACTGGTTGGTATTGGCGGATGGCTGGGTGGCAGCGTTCAACCAACAGGTCGCCATTCACGAGCGAGACAACGATTTCATCCTTGAGAACGATAGTTACTTCGGCGGGGTAGATCATCTCTATCCGGTGAAGCCGGAGGTGAACGCATGAGCCAACAAGAGCACGACCCCATCAAGGTAGCATGGCAACGGTTTCAGGAAGGCCGGCAACATCGCAAGGGCGCGGGGGAGCTCACGATCCTCGGCGGCCAGTTTACACCAGAGCAGTTGGTTTCGTTTTTGGAAGTATGGTCTGTTGCGGAACTGCCCTACCGCATCTGGGAGCACGTCAGCCGCATCGAATGGAGGCGTACCGGCGACCCAACATTCAAAGCGCAGCCGGACAATCTCGACTACCTCCAGCGCGCCGACCTCTTTGGGGATGGCGGCCATCTCTCCCTACGGCGGGACGGAGACTGCTGGTTCTGGCACTTCGTGGGCCCGGCGGGACAGCAAAAACCGAAGGGCTTCGAGAAAGAGACGGAGACGTTCACTCAGTTCCCCCAAGGTGGCTTTCGTTGCTACGAGGAACGGGTGCTGCTGTGGGGCGAGCATAAGGAGAGGCCGAAGACCTCGGAAGCAGACGGGAGCGAAGGGCCCGCCCGATGGTGGGATGACCGCGTGGCGGCAGCCAACCTGCGTTACCCCATCGACCCGACCGCGCGTGTCTGTTTGCGCTTCTGGCGGCTGAGTGAGGGGGGAACGACGGCGTTCGTCTGGTATCGAGGGTTGGAGAAGGCTGAAACCCAGCCGGAAAGTAAACATGGCTGAAAAAGGGACGATCAAATTCGTGAATCTTGAGAGGCAATTCGGTTTCATTCGCTCGGAGAGCGGGGAGGATGTCCACTTTCGGCTTCAGGTGGTCCGCGATCCCTACCAGCCTGAGAACCTGAAAAAAGGCACTCTTGTCACGTTCGAGGCACAGCAAGCAGCTCCAGGTTCTCGTGGTCCTACGGCGCGATGGGTGACCATCGGTACGCCTGCTCGTGCGGATAATACTGAAACAACCGGCGAATTGCGCCCACAAGTAACGGCAGCGACGCAAACGTATCGCTTCCTTAACCCTTACAACTTCGTGCGACCCTTATTCGTTTACAATCCCAACGCCGGAACGGCGTTGGGCGACTGTCCGCCTCCCCCGCACGACCGCTATGTGGGACTAACGGGAAAAATGAGCTGTCGGCTTACAGCCACCACGCCTCTCTTTGTCTCCGACAGCCACGGCGTGACTCGCGAGGCGGTAGACAAGGGCAGGCAACATCTTCGTTATCGCTTTTTTCGCACGCCGGACGATGAAGCCATCGCCATACCTGGAACGAGCTTGCGGGGCGCACTTCGATCCACGTTTGAGGCGGTCACCAACTCGTGCTTCGCGCACTTTGCGGGCGGAAAGCGTTTGAGTTATCACCTGCCTCCGGGTGAGGCACTGAAGCTGGTTCCGGCACGTGTCCGCCAGAACGGGACACAGTGGCAGTTGGAGCTGTTGAACGGGATGACGCCGCTTGCCCCCGGACAGCGCCCTTCGGGCGCCCAGTATGCCGCCTGGGTACATACCTACGATCCGTTGTGGGCCAGCCGAACCGTTGCTCTGGCGCCCCGTTCAGGGTACGCGCGCAGGCCGAAGCTTTCGCTTTCGGGCTGGCAACACGGAGACGAATGTCAGGCGTTAGTCGAGCATGTCAAACACCCGGCAAAGCACTTCGAGTTCTGGAATGTCGTCGCACTGGCAAAGCCGGGTGCGACACTTCCGCGCCCCACGGCCCAGCAGCGCCTGATTTCCGGCTACCTTTGTATTACCAACCAGAACATCGAGAATAAGCACGACGAGCGCCTTTTCTTCCATCACGGGGGAGCGCCGACCGTGGTAGACCTGCCAAAGCCTGTTCGAGATCGGTACCGCGAGCTCATCCAGGACTATCAAGAACGGCACACCGATGATGTGAAACGGTTGAAATCCCCGGACCGACCGCATGGAAAGACCCCCGCCTTCAGCCGGTTCGTCATCCTACAGGAGTCCCGGAACCTGGAAAATGGTGATTTAGTCTACGCGAGGCTGGCACGCGGCGGACGCGGCCTGACGGTTGAGTACATCGTACCAGTGTCGGTCCCGCGACTAGGCTACGATCAAACCATCGGCGACATGTTGCACCCGCGTGACCTACAAAAATGCTCGGACTATGATCACCTCTGTCCGGCCTGCCGCACCTTCGGCTGGGTATGGGGCGGAGAGAGTGAGGAAAAGAAACAAGTGCCCCCCCTTGACAAACCCACCGCCTACGCCGGTCGCGTGCGGATCAGCCATGCCTGCCGGATCACAGAGAACGGGTCGTTCGACGCCACCCTCGCCATACTCTCCACACCGAAGCCAACAACGACCCGTTTCTATCTGGCCCCGAAGCAAGGCAAGCCACGGGATGGGCTGGATGACGCGGCGGTGGGCTACAACAATCGCGGCCAACAACTCCGGGGGCGCAAGGTCTACCGTCATCACGGGGCGCGGTTGAACCCCCAGGAGTACGAGAGCGTCCGCCAGGGGCCGGACGGTAAACCGAAAAAGAGTGACCAGAACCGCACCGTCCACGAGGTGCAAAATGCGGGGACCGAGTTCGAGTTCACCGTTCACTTCGAGAATCTCGCGCCGCCAGAATTGGGCGCGCTTCTCTGGACACTCGAGTTCGAAGGCTGGAACCACCGGCTCGGCTTTGGCAAGCCACTCGGCTTTGGCTCGGCGACAATTCGTGTGACGGCGTTGGAGCTTTGTAATGCCGCAACCCGGTACAGTAGCCTTACCGATGAGCGGCAAAATGCTCTGGATCACAAAGCTGACTGGGTCGATGAGTTCAAACAGGCAATGGCCGAACGATACGGCTCGCCCTTCGACCAACTGGATAACGTCCAGGACCTCCGTGCCCTGCTGGCAGAAAGCCCCGACCTATCGGTCCACTATCCACGTCCTACCCGCCAGCCCCACCCGGATGGGAAAAACTACGAATGGTTCGTGGGCAATAAGCGGAGTGGACGCGACGCAGGCCCCCGCTATGTCCTGCGCGTGGCAGTGGACGATGATGAGGGGATCCCATTGCTAGACAGGTTCGGTAAAGAAGTGAGGAGCTGAAAAGGGGGTAGCCCGATGGTCAATGACCCAGCGCGAACTCGCTTTACACTGTGGGAGGTGATGTTTTCGACCCACAATCTATACACCCTTCTGTCGGTCACAGGACGTACCCGACTCGGTCCAACTCGTGCGCATCCGGTCGGTCTGCTCGACCGCCTCCATTGGCTCCAGGAGGACCTGGGTAACTTCAGATTATCCGACTCTGAACGAGCCATTCGTGACGATCTGGATAGATTTGTCTCTGAGATGATAGATGCTGAGCCGTTACCCCATTGTCTCGGCCCAGCACGGGCAAGGCAGCTACGCAACATAGTCAAATCGCTGATCAAAGCTCTGGAGGAAGAAGCCTCAGGAAGGACCCTGTTCCTAGCAGCCTGTCGGAGAAATATTCTCTGACAGCAAAAGAATAGGTAGATCGCGATGTCAAAAGGCGAAAACGAGCAGTTTGCAGCGCATAGCCACTTCAAAATCATGAATTCGACGCCATTTTATCACCCACTTCTGGGCTTCAGGCAGGGGGCAACATCCCCCCGTTAACCCAAACTGGAAAATATGCAGTCGTTTCAGGTTGTAAGCCAGACAAACCAGGGTCCACTCATCAGCCGCAGCCAACAAGCCGCGCAGAGAGAACTGACGAAAGCCCATCGCTTCTTTGACGATGCCGATGACGGGCTCAACCGTCGATTTGCGGAGACGGTAGAGCGCCTGGCCTATCTCTGTCCGCAATTTGGAGGCCATCCGTTCTTTGACCGAAGCGCCCTCGGCGGGGGGTTCAGGCTGGTCCAGAAAATAAGCGTGCCATCCTTGATGATGGGGACTGCGACCGGTGGCAAGGTGCGGGTCAATGCCGCGCGCTTCCAAGCCATTGATGTTGTCCTGGCTGAAATAGCCCGGATCCAGATTGGCGTTTTTCACTTGACCCCGCTCTGGCGACACCGTATCAATAGTAGGCAGGGCCGCTTGTTGGTCATTGGTCTGGTGGCACAACCACTCACCAACGATGCGACGGCTATCGTGGTCAACCACCACTGGCACGTTGTAATGCTGGTCAAAACCGCTGTTGTTCGCGTTCTTCATAATACGAGATTCAGGGTCGCTGAAGTTGTATTGGTCTTTGTCTCTTGGGCCAGGAGTAGGTGGTTGGGGTGTTTTCCCACGCGGCTTCTGCCCCTTTTGGGTCGCTTTTTCGGCTCGTTGCGGCATTTTGGCCGCATACTCAGCCTGTTCGGCTTCATAGCGGGCCTGGGCTCGTTCTTCCAATACTTTTTTGGCTGCGGCCAACCGCGCCAACTGCTGCTGACGCCGCTCAATCTCATCCGCAATGGTCATCTCTTCCGGCACTTGGCCGCCGTCGCTGGCTTCGGCCAGGGCAAACAACTCCTCGACTTCCGCTTGCAGATCGGCTTCGATGGCCACCAGTCGCTTGGAACTGACCGCCTGGCTCGTGGAGGCGTCGGCCTGCATTTTACTCCCGTCCAGACTGACGTTGCCCACTTGCCACTGGCCCATCTCCTGGGCTATCACCAGAATCTGGACAAACAACTCCTTCAATTCGCTCAGGTGCTGTCGCCGAAAAGTGGCAATGGTGTCGTGGTCGGGAGCCCCCCGCGGGGG